>NZ_QHJN01000033.1:0-59267 GCF_003947565.1 Actinomadura sp. WAC 06369
GGGCGTGGGGGCGCAGGCTCACGTGGGGTTCGATCGACAGGACGCCGTCGTAGCCGTGGTCGAACAGGATGCGGAGGCACTCGGCGACGCCGGCGTCGCCCTCGCCGGGCGGGACGTAGGCGACGTCGCCGTCCGGGCCTCGCGTCGCGTCCTTCACGTGGACGTGCGCGACGTGCGGGACGATCGCGCGCAGCAGCGGCGGCGCGGGGTAGCCGTGCGGGACGCCGTTGCCGGTGTCGAACAGGAGGCGCAGGGCGGGGCTGCCGATGCCGGTGACGAGGTCGAGCATGCGGTCGGCGCGGGCGCCCGCCCAGCCGGCGCAGTTCTCGTGGGCGAGGACGAGGCCGCGGTCCTCGGCGCGGCGCGCGAGCTCGCGGAGCCGGGCGCGGACGCGGCGGCCCCATTCGGGCGCGTCCAGCCCGCCGGACGGGTACGACATGATCCGCACGAGCCGGGTGTCCAGGAGGGCGCACCGGACGGCGAGGGCGTCGAGTTCGCGGGTGTCGAGGGAGAAGTCGCCCGTGACCGGCCGCGACCAGTCGCCGATCTTGGAGGCGACGCCGGCGACCGCGACGCCGGCGGCCCGCAGCCGGTCGGCGGCGCGGCGGACGCCGTCCTCGGGGAGCCGGGCGAGGGGGACGCCGTCGAGGGTCCGCAGCTCCAGGCGGCGCCAGCCGAGGCCGGCGACGGCGGCGAGCTGGCCGCCGAGGCCGGGGGCGGCCTCGTCGCCGATGCCGGCGAGCCGGGCGTCAGCCGACACCGCGCACCTCCGGCACGGCGGTGCAGCGGCGCTTGGCCTCGGTGAGCAGCCGGACGGCGTCGACCTGGAGCGGCAGGGTCCCGTGCGGAGTCGCGGACGCGAAGCGCTCGTAGGCGGTGCGCAGGAAGGCGGGGAAGGCGTCGTCGTCGAAGGCGGTCCAGGACGTCTCGCCGCCGGGGCGCACGGTGCGGAGCTGGGCGGTGTGGTCGGCGTCGCTGCACGGGTAGTGGCCGACGAGGACGCCCGCGTCGAACTCGAGGGTGATGCGGCGTTCGCGGACGGGCGACATGAGGTCGGAGTCGATCTCGGTGCGGACGCCCGAGCGGTGCTCCAGCCGGAGCCGGGCGCGGCCGAGGCGGGGGACGCGGCGGTCGCCGATGACGAGGTCGTCCAGCGCGGCGCCGGCGACGCGGGCGCCGCCGGCGAGGTCGAGCGCGACGGCGAGGGCGTGCGGGACCTCGACGTCGAACGCGGTCGGGTGGGCGCGGGGGCCGCCGCCGGGGGCGAACCGCGGCTTGTTCTGCACGATGCGGACGCGGCGCAGGGCGCCGAACCGCCCGCCGGCGACGGCGGCGCGGAGCCGGCGGGTGAGGGCGCTGTCGAGCCAGTGGGTGGCGACGGTGATGTCGAGGTCGCGGCGGCGCCGGACGCGGGCGATCGCGGCGAGCCCGATCAGGTCCACGGCCAGGGGTTTCTCCACGATGATCGTGCGGTAGCCGAGGCCGGCGAGCCGGTCGAGCATCGCCGCCCGGACGTGCGGGGGCGTGCAGAGGTGCACGACCGTCCGCGCCGGGGGGTGCCGCCGGGCGGCTTCCTCCAGGGTGGCGGCGGTCACCGCGCGGTCGGCGCCCACCGGCGGACGGAACGGGTCGAACGCGACGATCGGCGCCGGGGCCAGCAGTCCGGGCGCGGCGGCGCGGACCTTGTCCAGCGACGGCAGGTGCAACCGGTGCCCGGCCCGGCCCATTCCGATGATGAGCGTGTGCAACATTGCAGGTCAGTGCCCTTTCCGGTGCGTTCGGGGGTCGCCTGAAGGGCGGTGGAAGGACGTGCGTCCCGGCACCGGGGCACAAGCTAATTCACGGACTGTAAACAGTCAACGACTCTTTGTTAAAGCCTGTAGACGATCAACGGTTCACCCTCTGACCTGCGATTGTTACGACAAGTGACAAAACAATTGCCAGGTGCCATGAATCGGGCGGCCCGGGGCATCACCATCGCCGTTCCCTCCGACCACGACAAAGGAGCACCATGCCCCGACCCGCACGCGCCGCCGCCGCCACCGCCCTGGCGGCCGGTCTGCTCACCGCGGCGCCCCCCGCGAGCGCCGCCCCCGCACAGCCCGAGGGGACGGTCGTCGTCTTCGTCACCGAGGGCGCGGAAATCTCATGGGCGGGCACTGAACTGCGGGAATACCCCGCGTCGTCCTCGTGCCGAGCGTTCCCGGCGGGCGCGCACGTCGTCGCCAATCACAGTGACGGGCGGCTGCTGTTCTTCACCGACCCGTGGTGCGCGGCGCCCGTCCCGCCGCCGTTCAATTTCATTCCGCCAGGTCACGGGGCCCATGTGTCCCCGACCGGCAGTTTCCGGGTCGGCTGATCCCGGGCCGGAACGCGCGGCCCCGCCCGTTCCCGGGCGGGGCCGCTCCGCGGCGTGCCCCGCGATGAGTTCGGCGGGCGCCCCCGGTCGGTACCTGGAGCCGACCGAGGAGGAACCGATGATCGACCTGACGCCCGCCGTCCGCGAGCTGGCCGCGCTCCTGGACCGCGTCCCCGACGACCGGCTCGCCGCCCCGACGCCCTGCGCGGGCTTCGACGTCGCCGCCCTCATCGACCACGTCGACGAGGCCGCGCGCGGCTTCACCGCGATGGCGGGGCGGGAGCCCGCGGCGACGGGCGGCGCCGACCGGCGGAAGGCGGCCGCGGAGCACCTGCGGGACCTCGCCGAAGCCTGGGCCGACCCGGCGGCCTGGCGGGGGGACGGCGACGCGGGCGGCGGCCTGGTGCTGCCGAACGAGACCTGGGGTCTGGTGGCGCTGACCGAGGCGGTCGTCCACGGGTGGGATCTCGCCACGGCGCTCGGCGAACCGTTCGACCTGCCCGGCGAGACGCTGCGGGCCTGCTTCGCGCACGTGGCGGCGTTCGTCCCGAACGCTCCCCTGCCGGAGCTGTGGGGCCCCGCCGTGGAGGTGCCCGAGGACGCCCCGCTGATCGACCGGATCGTCGCCGTCACCGGCCGCACGCCCTGAGGCGCGCCGTCCGCCCGAGGGGGCGGGGAACCGTGTCAGCGATCTTGCCGTCTGTTCGGTGACACGGAAAATCTGCGGGAAGGTGGGCATGAGCGTGTGGACGGCGATCCGCGCCGGCGCCGCCGCGGCGGCGGCCGCGGCGGTCCTGGTCGGCTGCGGTGCGTGGGGAGCGATGGAGACGGGCGACGCCGCCCCGGACGGCCGGAAGATCATTGTGGACGTGCCGGACGGCGGCTTCGCCGAGCCGGCGCGGTGGCCGGAGGCGTGCTCCCTGCTCACCGAGGAGGAGCTGCGCGGCATCCTGCCGGATCTGAAGCGCGTCGCCATCCGGTCGGAAGCGGGCGTGGCGGACGTCCCCGCGGCGGCCGCGGGCGGCAGCACGCTGGACGGCCGGACGGTTCCGCGGGCCAAGTGCACCTACGACATGGTGCTTCCGCTCGGGGTGGAGGGGGCCCGCACGCGGCGGGAGCCGGACAACGGGACGGGCTCGTTCTCGATCCGGCTCCTCGCGGTCGGCGCTCCCGGCCGCATGGCGAACGTCTACGAGGCCGGCCGGGACCGGGACATCCGGCCCCTCCAGGGGGTTTCCGTGGACGACTGCTACCAGACCGGCGCGCTGATCGGCGCCAAGCACCTCATCTGCCACCGGGGGCCGCTGGTGTTCGAGGTGAAGGGCGGCGACTTCGACTATGTCCGGATCGACGGCGTGAGCCACCACGAGCAGGAGTTCCCCGAGGCGGTCCGGGACCACATCCTCATCCCCGTCGTCGAGACCATCGGCGCGGACGTCTGAGCGGGCCGGGCGCTCGCCGGACGTGCGACGGCCCCGTCCCTGCGGGGTGGGACGGGGCCGCGTGCCGCGCGAACCGGGCGACGGATGGCCGCGCGGGGTCCTCTAGTCCTGCGACGCCTGCTCGGCGCCCGCGCCGGTCAGGGAGCGGACCTCGATCTCGGCGTACTTCTCCGCGTTGTGCTCCTTGCTGAGGATGGTGCCGAGCCAGCCGCAGAAGAAGCCGATCGGGATGGAGACCAGGCCCGGGTTCTCCAGCGGGAACCAGTCGAAGTCGGCGCCGGTGAACAGGGCCTTCTCCGAGCCCGACACGACCGGCGAGAAGAACACCAGGAACAGCGCCGCCCCGAGCCCGCCGTAGATCGCGGAGACGGCGCCGGCGGTGTTGAACCGCTTCCAGAACAGGCTGTACAGGATCGCGGGGAGGTTGCCGGACGCGGCGACCGCGAAGGCGAGGGCGACGAGGAACGCGACGTTGAGGCGCTGGGCGAAGATCCCGAGGACGATCGCGACGGCGCCGATGACGAACGCGGAGATGCGGGCGACGCGGACCTCGTCCCGCTCGGTGGCCTTGCCCCGCTTGAACACGTGGGCGTACAGGTCGTGGGCGAAGGACGAGGACGACGCCAGCGTGAGGCCCGCGACGACGGCGAGGATCGTCGCGAACGCGACGGCCGCGATCACCGCGAGCAGGATGGTGCCGCCGACGTCCCCGAAGACGAGTTCGCCGACGCGTTCGGCGAGCTGGGGCGCGGCCGTGTTGCCGGCCGGGTTGGCGGCGCGGATCTCGTCGCTGCCGACGAGGGCGGCGGCGCCGAAGCCGAGGACGAGGGTGATCAGGTAGAACGCGCCGATGATGCCGATGCCCCACAGGACGGACTTGCGGGCGTCGCGGGACGTCGGGACGGTGTAGAAGCGGATCAGGATGTGCGGCAGCCCGGCGGTGCCGAGGACGAGCGCGAGGCCGAGGCTGACGAGGTCGAGCTTGCCGGCGAGGCCCTGCTCCTCGGTGCCGTAGCGCAGGCCGGGCTCGAGGAACGCCTCGCTCTTGCCGCTCTGGTCGGCGGCGTCCTGCATGAGGCCGAGCACGTTGAACCCGAACTCGCCGAGCACGAGCAGCGTGACGAGGGTGGCGCCGGTCATCAGCAGGACGGCCTTGACGATCTGCACCCAGGTGGTGCCCTTCATCCCGCCGAACACGACGTAGACGATCATCAGGACGCCGACGAGCGCGATCGTCGCGCCCTTGGCGAACTCGCTGGTGAAGCCGAACAGCAGCGCGACGAGGGCGCCCGCGCCGACCATCTGCGCGAGCAGGTAGAAGATCGACACGACGATGGTGGAGACGCCGGCGGCGGTGCGGACGGGCCGGGGGCTCATCCGGAACGCGAGGACGTCGGCCATCGTGAAGCGGCCCGAGTTGCGCAGCAGCTCGGCGACGAGCAGCAGCGCGACGAGCCAGGCGACGAGGAAGCCGATCGAGTAGAGGAAGCCGTCGTAGCCGTAGAGGGCGATGAGCCCGGCGATGCCGAGGAACGACGCGGCGGACATGTAGTCGCCGCCGATGGCGAGGCCGTTCTGGACGCCGGAGAAGGAGCGGCCGCCCGCGTAGTAGTCGGTGGCGTCCTTGGTGTTGCGGCTGGCCCAGACGGTGATCGCGAGGGTGGCGGCGACGAACGTCAGGAACAGCAGGATGGACAGGGTCTCGTGGCTCATCGGGCGTCCTCCGCCTTCCCGAGGTCGTCGTCGCGGCGCGCGGCGGTCGCCTCGGCCTCGACGCCGCCGCGCACCTTGTCGGCGAGCGGGTCGAGTTTGCGTTCGGCGTGCCGCGCGTAGAACCACGCGATCGCGAACGTCGAGACGAACTGCAGCAGGCCGAAGATCAGGGCGATGTTGGCGGAGCTGAACAGCTTGACGCCCATGAAGTCGCGCGCCCAGCCGGACAGCACGACGTACAGCAGGTACCAGGCGAGGAACGCGGCGGTCATGGGGAACGCGAAGCGGCGGAATCTGCGCTTCAGTTCCTGGAACTCGTCGCTGGCCTGGAACCGTTCATAGACGGTCCCGGTGGCGCGTTTTTCGTCGGACACGACCGCCCCTCCTGTGTTGTGACGCCGGTCACGCGCAGCGTAGGGAGCGTCCCGGCCGGGTGCGAGGGGGTGCGGGGCGGGGTGCGGCGGGGTGCCGCCCGTCCGCGACGATCTACATGCGCCGTCGGTGAGCGGACGGTTTCGCGCGACGAACGGTCGGGGGCCGCGGCGGGCGGTGACCGCAGGCGGCCACGGCGGCTTCTTGATTCCAGGCGTGATACGTAATTAATTACTTACATGACCCGGCCGGCCAGGTCGGGTCTCTTCGGGGGCCGCGTGTCGGGCGCGCCGGCCGGCCAGTGATCACTTCGGGGCGCCCGGGACCGCGCGGACCGCTCACCCCACCCCTCCGGAGGGATCATGAAGCCCCTCGCCCGGATCGGCGTCCCGCTGATCGCCGCCACCGCGACCGTCGGCCTGCTGGCCACCTCCGCATCCGCCGCGACCACCACCGTCCGCCGCGACGACTCCACCGGGGCCCCCTTCTCGGGCTCCTACCAGATCACCAACGTCGGCGCCCTGACCTTCACCGGCTCCGGCTTCACCGCCTCCTGCTCCAGCGCCGACCTGCGCGGGACGATCCAGTCGGGCGGCACCGGGACCCTCGACAGCGCCGCCGTGAGCGGCTGCACCAGCAGCCTCGGCAGCGCGACCGTGTCGTTCCTCAACCTGCCCTACGACGACGGCCGGCTCACCTACGGCCCCTCGGGCGGCTACGACGGTGCGCTCGTGTTCTCCGACACCGACCTGGCCATCCGGGCGTCCTTCGGGTTCGTCAGCTGCACGTACGGGCTGGACTCGGCCCACCCGGACCTCACCTTCGACGCGCGCAACCCCGACAACGCGAACAACGTCACCGGCGAGTTCGAGGGGGTCATGGACGGCGCCTCGCTCGGCCTGAAGTCCGGCAGCTTCCTCTGCCCGAGCGACGTCACGGCCGACGGCCTGGCGAAGGCCCTGGGCAAGGTCGCCGAGACCGACACCGCCTACACCCAGACCCTGTACGTCACGTCCTGACGCACAGGCCGATCCAGCGGTCCGGGCCGTCCTCGGGCGGCCCGGACCGTCCCGCCCATCCCACCCCCGCAGAAACGGCGACACTCCGTGAACACCTCCACGATCAAGGCGCTGGCGGCGACCGCCGCGGCGACCCTCGGACTGGCCCTGCTCGCCGCCGCGCCCGCCGCGTCGGCGGCGCCCGCGGCCCCCGCCGCGCCCGCGGCGGCGCCCGTCCCCGAGTTCGACCTGCGGAACGAGTGCCCGCCGCTGCCGCCCGAGGGCGACCCCGCCACCTGGAGCTGCATGGTGATGGCGGTGGCCGGCGGCTCGATGCGGCTCGGCGGCCTCACCCAGGAGATCACCGCGCCGATGAAGATCATCGCGCAGACCGGGCCGCCCGCGGACGGCGGTCCGCACGAGCTCAAGCAGGTGACGATGGCCGCCCCGCCGATGAAGGTCCCGGGCGGGGTGCTCGGGCTGGTGGGCCTGCCGACCGTCCCGTTCCTGGAGGACGTCCCGGGCTTCAAGGTCGAGGTCGAGGCGCGGTACGCGGGCGGGTTCGCGTTCGACCTGCCGAACGCGAGCGTCCACATGCGGGTCCGCGTCATCAACCTGCTGCTCGGCGACCGGTGCTTCCTCGGCGCCGAGGACGACCCGATCGAGTTCGACATGGTCGCCGACATGTCGACGCTCCGGCTGGTGGCGCCCGGCGACCCGGCCGACCCGCTCGGCAGCCCGATGATCATCGGGGTGAGCGCCGCGGACGACGCGTTCGCGGTGCCCGCGTCCGACTGCGGCCTCTGGTCGCCGCTCATCGACTGGCAGGCCGGACTGCCGTCGCCCTCGGGCGCGAACCGCGCCGAGTTCGAGACGTACATGGCGCTCGGCACCTACAGCGGCGGGCCCGGGGCCGCCGCGGGCCTCCAGCGGCTGCGCGGGCTCGCCGGCTGACCGGCGGGCGGCCCCCGTCCCGGGCGTCCGGGGACGGGGGCCGCCGCACGCCCGCCGCGGGCGCCTCACACCCGCTTCGGACGCCACGTGCCCCGGTCGACGTTCAGCGACTCGGGCGTGTGCAGCCGCACCATCATCCGCGCGGTCCCTGGCGGCACCCGCCGCGGCGTGCACCACGACACGACGATCATCACGGCGAACGCGATCGGGACGGTCCACGCGGCGGGCTCGGCGAGCAGCGCGCCCGCGAGTCCGGCCGGCGGGGCGGTGATCGTCCAGGCGACGGCCGCGCCGGCGAGCGTCCCGCCGGTGACGAGCCCCGCGAGGGCGCCGGGGACGGTGAGCCGCCGCCACCAGACGCCGAGGACGAGCAGCGGGCAGAACGTCGACGCGGCGACGGCGAACGCGAGCCCGACGACGTCGGCGACCGACAGCGAGCGCGCCGCGAACGCGAGCGCGAGCGGGACGGTGAGCGCGAGCAGCGTCCCGGCGCGGAACGAGCGGACGCCGCCCCGCAGGATGTCCTGCGCGAGGACCCCGGCGACCGACACGGTGATGCCCGACGACGTCGACAGGAACGCGGCGACCGCGCCGCCGGTGACCAGGGCGCCGAGGAGGTCGCCGCCGAGCCCGCCGACGAGCCGTCCGGGGAGGGTGAGGACGACCGCGTCGGTGCGGCCGGTCATGAGCAGTTCGGGCGTGTAGAGGCGGCCGAGCGCCCCGTACAGGGCGGGGAACAGGTAGAACGCGCCGAGGAGCGACAGCACCATGACGGTCGTGCGGCGCGCGGCGCGCCCGTCCGGGTTGGTGTAGAAGCGGACCAGGACGTGCGGTAGCCCCATCGTTCCGAGGAACGTCGCCAAGATGAGCGAGTACGTCGCGTAAAGGGAATGGTCGCCGCCCAGGGGGATCGACCATTCGCGGTCCGTCTTCACCGGGTCGCCCTGGACGTGCGGGACGCTCGCGCCGCCGGGGAACGTCACGCTCGTCCCCTGGTCGATGCGGTGCGGGCCCGGGGCGAGGTCGAGGGCCGCGCCGTCGACCGTCCGGCCGTCGACGCGCCCGTCCGCGGTCACCCGGACGGGCTCGGTGACGTCCACGGTGACGGCCAGGCCGACGGACACGGTGGTGCGCTCGGGGAACCGCGGCGGGAGGTTCGAGGACAGGCCGGGCGCGCCGTCGTACCGCCACGCCAGCAGCAGGAACACGATCGGCACGGCGAGCGCGGTCAGCTTCAGCCAGTACTGGAACGCCTGGACGAGCGTGATGCTCCGCATGCCGCCGACCAGCACGTTCACCGCGACGACGACGGCGATGAGGACGCCGCCCGTCCACACCGGCGCGCCCGCGACCGTGCGCAGCACGAGCCCGGCGCTCTGGAACTGCGGCAGCAGGTACAGCCAGCTGATCAGCACGACGAGGACGGACGCGGCGCGGCGCACCGCCATCGACTCCAGCCGCGCCTCGGCGAAGTCGGGCAGCGTGTAGGCGCCGGAGCGGCGCAGCGGCGCCGACACCAGGACGAGCAGGACGAGGTACCCGCCGGTCCAGCCGACGGGGAGCCACAGCATGTCGGCGCCGTGCGCGAGGATCAGCCCGGCGATGCCGAGGAACGACGCGGCCGACAGGTACTCGCCGCCGATCGCGGACGCGTTCCGCAGCGGCGTCACCGTCCGGGACGCGACGTAGAAGTCGGACGTCGTGCGGGAGATCCGCACCCCGAGCGTCCCGATCAGCACGGTGGCGAGCACCACCACGACGACCCCGGCGAGCCCGTACGCGGTGCTCATGCCGGGTGCGCGGGCGGACCGGGCGGGCCGGGCGTGCCGGACGGGCCGGGCGTGCCGGACGGGCCGGGCGTGCCGGACGGGCGGGGCGTGCCGGACGGGTCGGTGGCGAGCGGGTCGCGGGTGGCGGGGTCGCGGTCGACGAGCTCGGCGAAGTCGTCCTCGTTGCGCTCGGCGAGCCGGACGTACAGCCGGCCGAGGACGACGAAGCACGGGTAGATCGCCCCGGCGAGCACGACCCACGGCAGCGGCAGCCCGAGGACCTGCTGCTCGCGCGCCTGCGGGACCAGCGCGAACAGGGCGGGCAGGCCGAACACGACGATCGCGAGGACGGCGCACAGCCGGGCCGCGAGCCGGAACTGGGCGCGCACCAGCGAGCGCATGTACGCCTCGCCGAGCCCGGTCTGCTCGTCGATCTCGCGCGTCACCGGGTACCGGGGGCGGCGCGCGGCCCGGGCCCGCGACCCGGTCACCAGCACCCGCCCCGGCGCGGGCGGCGGGCCGCCCGACGGGCCGTCCGGCGGGCCGTCCGGCGGGGGGCCGCCGGGGGTCACGGCGCCCGCCTCGCCCGCCGGACGAGCAGGTCGCGCAGCTCGCGGACGTGCCGGCGGCTCACCGGCAGCTCGGCGTCGCCGACCATGACCGTGCAGCGCCCCGAGTCGAGCCGCAGCTCCTTGATCGCCGACAGCGACACGAGGTGGCTGCGGTGCACGCGGACGAACCCGGCGCCGCGCCAGCGCTCTTTCAGCGCGGCGAGCGGGATGCGGACGAGGTGGCTGCCGCCCTGCGTGTGCAGGCGCGCGTAGTCGCCCTGGGCCTCGACGTACAGCACCTCGCCCGGGGTGACGAACCGGGTCACGCCGCCCAGTTCGACCGGCATCGGCTCGGGCTCGCCGGGGTCCGCCGCGACGTCCTCGACGCCGTCCGCGCCCTCGCTGCCCTCGATGACCCGCCGGATCGCCTCGCGCAGCCGCTCGGGCCGGACCGGCTTCAGGATGTAGTCGGTCGCCTTGATCTCGAACGCGTCCACGGCGTGGTCGTCGTAGGCGGTGACGTAGACGATGTGCGGCGCCCGCGCGAACTGCGCGAGGACGCGGCCGAGGACGGTGCCGTCCAGTCCGGGCATGCGGATGTCGAGGAACACGGCCGCGATCGGCCGGTTCTCGGCGAGCGACCGGTCGAGCCGCCGCAGCGCGGCGGCGCCGTCCCGCGCGGTGTGGATCTCACCGATCCGCGGGTCGGAGCTGAGCAGGTGCACGAGGTCGTCCAGTGCCGGACCCTCGTCGTCCACCGCCAGGACACGCAGGCCCACAACACCGTCCCTTCCTGTGCCGTGCGCCACATTCCAGTCAAAGGACGTCCGCAAGTCAAGCGCACGGCGACGTCCGGCTCGCGGCGCCCCGCCCTCCACGACACCACATGTCAGGACGTGGACGCCGTCACGCCCGGCTTGTACTTGGGCACCCGGACGGTCACCTTCGTCCCGGCGCCCGGGCCGGTCTCGACGGCGAGGCCGTACTCGTCCCCGTACACCTGGCGGAGCCGGTCGTCGACGTTGGCGAGCCCGATCCCGGCGGCCTCGTCGGCGACGGGGCGGTCGCCGCCGGACAGCAGCTGCCGCACGTCCTCGGGGTCCATGCCGATGCCGTCGTCCTCGACGCTGATGACGCAGTCGGCGCCCGCGTCCTCGGCGACGATCGTGATGAGGCCGGGCTCGGAGCGGTCCTGGAGGCCGTGCCGGACGGCGTTCTCGACGAGCGGCTGGAGGCACAGGAACGGGACGGCGACGGGCAGCACCTCCGGCGCTATCCGGAGCCGGACGCGCAGGTGGTCCCCGAACCTGGCGCGCTGCAGCAGGAGGTACTGGTCGATGGAGTGCAGCTCCTCGGCGAGGGTGGTGAAGTCGCCGTGCCGCCGGAACGAGTACCGGGTGAAGTCGGCGAACTCCAGGA
Organism: Actinomadura sp. WAC 06369; assembly: GCF_003947565.1. Classification (NCBI taxonomy): domain Bacteria; kingdom Bacillati; phylum Actinomycetota; class Actinomycetes; order Streptosporangiales; family Thermomonosporaceae; genus Actinomadura; species Actinomadura sp. WAC 06369. The sequence goes on from NZ_QHJN01000033.1 coordinate 11,578, forward strand.
GCAGTTCCCGCGCGCGCTCCGGGTCGCTGCGGACGAACGACGCGATCGTCGTCAGCGAGTTGTAGATGAAGTGCGGGGAGATCTGGGCCCGCAGCGCCCGCATCTCCGCCTCCATCAGCCGCGTGCGGGAGCGGTCGAGCTCGGCGAGTTCGAGCTGGGCGTCCACCCACTGCGCGACCTCCTCGGCGGCGCGGATGAGCCCCGCCGGGACGTCCTCCCCGTACGCGGCGAGCGTCCCGATCACCCGGTCGTCGGTGGCGAGCGGCACGACGACCACGCGGCGGATCAGGCAGTCGAGCCGCTCGCAGGCGACGTCGTGCACCTGCGTGCGCCCGTTCCCGAGCGTCACCTCGGCGTGCCCGACGACCTCGCCCGCGTGGTGGTCGGGCTCGCCGTCCCACGCGAGCAGCCGCTCCCCGTCGGTGATCGCGAGCCCGGGGCAGCCGAGCAGCGCCCGCAGGTGCCGCGCGGCCTTCTGCGCGCCCTGCTCGGTGAGGCCCGCCCGGAACGCGGGCGCGGCCCGCGACGCGGTGTGCAGCGTCTCGAACGTCGCGCGCCGCGCGGGCCCGCCGAGGTCGCCGCCCGTCCCGCGGCGGCGCCGCCACAGCAGCGCCGGCACCCACGTCAGCAGCAGGGTCGCGACCATCGCGATGACCACGCTCATGGCGCCAACCTACGCCGCGAGCCCGCCGCGCGGGGCCCGTCGCGGTCAGCCGACGTCCGCCGCCGTGTCGGGCACGGCGGGCTCCGGCTCCGGTTCGCGGGCGGGCAGGACGCCCTCGTAGACGTCCATGACGCGGTGGACGAGCCGGTCCCACGTGCGGTCGTCGACGCGGCGCCGCGCCGCCACGGTGACGGCCCGCGCCAGCGCCCGCGACTCCAGCAGCTCGCGGAGCGCGGCGGCCAGCTCGTGCGGGTTCTCCGGGGAGACGAGCAGGCCGCCGCGGCGGTGCTCGACGAGCTCGGGGACGCCGCCCGTCCGGGTCGCCACGACCGGGACGCGCGCGTGCATCGCCTCCGGCAGCACCGACCCGGTCTCCTCGCGGCGGGACGGCAGCGCCAGGACGGTCAGCTCGCGCAGCACGCGCGGGACGTAGTCGTGCGGGACGAAGCCGAGGAAGTGGGTGCGGCCGTCGATGCCCAGCCGGGACGCGAGGCGCTGGAGCCTGGACCGCTCCGGGCCGTCGCCGACGATGACGAGGTGCGCGTCCGTCGCGTCCCGCAGCAGCGCGAACGCCCGCAGCAGCACGTCCACGCCCTTGCGGCGGGTCAGCCGCCCGACGTACCCGATGCGCGGCGTGGGGATCCGTTCGGGCATGACCGGTTCGCCCAGTTCGGGGGTGCCCAGTCCGGTGCGGAACTCGGCGCCGATGCCGGACGGCACGACGTGCAGGCGCTCGTCCGGGACGCCGTCGGCCGCGAGCGCGTCCCGGGTGCTCTCGGTCAGCGCGATCACCGCGTCCGCGCGGCCGAGCCCGTGCCGTTCGAGCCGGGTGCCGAGGGCGCGGAGCGGCCCGCCGTGCGCCCGGGCGTGGACGGTCACGACGAGCGGCGCCCCCGCGTGCGCGGCGACGTGCCGCGCGACCGGCAGGACCGCCGGGTCCTCGCCGAGGTGCACGTGCACGAGGTCGGTGCCGTCCCCCAGGCCCGGGGCGCGCAGCCACGCCGCCGCCGCGTACCCCTGCCGCAGCGCCGCGACGGGGAGGCCGAGCCGGACGACGCGTCCGTGCCGGCCGAGCCGGGCGAGCGCGGGCGCGTCCGGCGGCCGGGTGGTCACGACGGTCTGCCGCACGCCGAGGCCGTCCAGGGCCCGGCTCAGTTGCGCCGCGTGGTTCTGCATGCCTCCGATGGGGTCGAACCGGACGCCGCGCCCGAGCAGGGCGGAGGGCGGGGGTTCGAACACCGAGCACAGCCGCAGGACGTGCATGGCCACCTTCCCCTTCCGGTCTTCGCAGGTCAGCCGCCCGTGACCTTCCACCGGCTCCGCCCCTGAAACCCTCGCCCGCCCCGTCCGCCCGCCGCGGCGCCGTGTTCACGGGCGGCGGCAGCGGGCAACCCGTGGCTCATGGGCGGAACGATCGAAGCCGCACTGTGGGGGTTCGTCTCCGGTTCGGCGCTGCTGCTCGGCGCGCTGGTCGGTTACGGCGTCCGGGTGCCGCGATGGGGCGTCGCGTCGGTCATGGCCTTCGGCGCCGGCGTGCTGGTCTCGGCGGTGTCGTTCGAGCTGATGGCGGAGGCTTACGACCAAGGCGGGCTGCCACCGGCGGCGATCGGGGCGGCGGCGGGCGCCGCCGCGTACACGGCGGGGAACGTGCTGCTGGCGCGCCGGGGCGCCCGGCACCGCAAGCGGTCCGGGTACGTGCGGGAGCAGCCGTCCGAGCCTCAGGTGGCGGGGTCCGGCATGGCGCTGGCGCTGGGGGCGCTGCTGGACGGCGTCCCGGAGTCGGCCGTCATCGGGGTGAGCCTGCTGGACGGCGGCTCGGTGAGCATGGTGACGGTCGTGGCCGTGTTCATCAGCAACCTCCCGGAGGGGCTGTCCAGCTCGGCCGGGATGCGGCGCGCCGGGCGCGGGAAGGGCTACGTCTTCGGCGTGTGGGGGGCCATCGCCGCCGCGAGCACCGTGTCGGCCGTCCTCGGCTACACCGTGGTCGGCGGCCTCCCCGACGGGGTGGTCGCCGCGGTGACGGCCGTCGCCGCCGGGGCGATCCTGGCGATGATCGCCGACACCATGATCCCCGAGGCGGTCGAGCGGGCGCATCTGGCCATCGGCCTCATCCTGGTCGGCGGGTTCCTGGTGTCGTTCGCCCTGTCCAACGCCTGACCGGGCGCCGGCACGGTCAGCAGGCGCCGGCGGGCGCGTCGGCGGGCGCGTCGGCGGGCGCGTCGGCGGGCGGCGGCACCGTGGCCTGCCCGGACGGCGGCACGGTGGCGGGCCGCTCGCACGGCGGGCGGACCGACAGCATCACCACGGCCAGCAGCAGCACCGCGACGGCGAGCGCGACGGACAGGACGACGACCGCCGCACCGGCGGGCCGGCCCGCCGCCGCGGGCACCGCGCGGCCCCCCGCGTCCCCCGGGTCCCCGGCGTCCTCGGCGTCCTCGCAGGTGAACGCCGTGAGCCGGCGGGCCAGGGCCGGGTCGTCCCGGGCCAGGTCCGCGTCGATGCGCCGCAGCAGCAGTTCCTCCCGCCGGGACAGTTCCATGCCCGCACCCCCGCTCCCGCTCAGCGCTCGGACGGCGTCGGGGGCGGCGTCGCGGACGGTGACGGTGGCGGGGTGGCGAGTTCGGCTTCCTGCGGCGGTTCCTTTGGCGGGTAGTGCAGGTCGAAGGCGGGGCGCATGGAGCGGATGCGGGGCATCGACGTGAAGTTGTGGCGGGGCGGCGGGCAGGACGTCGCCCACTCCAGCGAGTTGCCGTGGCCCCACGGGTCGTCCACCCCGACGCGAGGCGCGCGCCGCCACGTCCGCCAGACGTTCCACAGGAACGCGAACGTGGACGCGCCGAGGACGAACGAGCCGATGGACGACACCGTGTTCAGCGTCGTGAACTCGTCGGCGTACGTCGCGTACCGGCGCGGGAGGCCCGCGGCGCCGAGCCAGTGCTGGACGAGGAACGTGGTGTGGAAGCCGAGGAACAGCGTCCAGAAGTGGATCTTCCCCCAGGTCTCGTCGAGGACCCGCCCGGTCATCTTCGGCCACCAGAAGTAGAAGCCGCCGAACATCGCGAAGACGACCGTGCCGAACAGCACGTAGTGCAGGTGCCCGACGACGAAGTAGCCGTCGGTGAGGTGGAAGTCCATCGGCGGGGACGCGAGGATCACCCCGGTCAGGCCGCCGAACAGGAACGTCGCGAGGAAGCCGAGCGCCCACAGCATCGGCGCCTCGAACGACAGCTGCCCCTTCCAGATCGTCCCGATCCAGTTGAAGAACTTGATCCCGGTCGGCACGGCGATCATGAAGGAGGTGATGGAGAAGAACGGCAGCAGGACGCCGCCGGTGGCGAACATGTGGTGCGCCCACACCGTCATGGACAGCCCGGTGATCGCGATCGTCGCCGCCACCATGCCCAGGTACGCGAACAGCGGCTTGCGCGCGAACACCGGGAGGATCTCGGTGACGATGCCGAAGAACGGCAGCGCCACGATGTAGACCTCGGGGTGCCCGAAGAACCAGAACAGGTGCTGCCACAGCAGCGCGCCGCCGTGCGACGGGTCGTAGACGTGCGTGCCGAGCTTGCGGTCGGCGAGCATCGCGAACAGCGCGGCCGTCAGCACCGGGAACGCGATCAGCACCATGACGCTGGTGAGCAGGACGTTCCAGGTGAAGATCGGCATGCGGAACATCACCATGCCGGGCGCCCGCATCGCGATGATCGTCGTGATGAGGTTGACCGACGTCAGGACCGTCCCGGCCCCGGACAGGATGAGCCCGGCGACCCACAGGTCGCCGCCCATGCCGGGCGAGTAGGAGTTGTCGGACAGCGGCTGGTAGGAGAACCACCCGAAGGGCGCGGGGCCGTTCGGCACGATGAAGCCGCCGAGGACGATCAGCGCGCCGAACAGGAACATGTAGTACGTGAGCGCGTTCAGCCTCGGGAACGCGACGTCCGGCGCGCCGATCTGCAGCGGCACCAGCACGTTCGCGAACCCGGCGAACAGCGGCGTCGCGAACAGCAGCATCATGATGGTGCCGTGCATGGTGAACAGCTGGTTGTAGCCCTGGCTGGTCACCAGCTGCATGCCGGGCCGGAGGAGTTCCGCGCGCATCAGCATCGCGAGGACGCCGGCGATGAGGAACATCGCGAACGACGTCCCGAGGTAGAGGTAGCCGACCATCTTGTGGTCGGTCGTCGCGAGGATGTGGCCGATCCTGGTGCCCATCCGGTGGGACGCCAGCGCCTCCTCGGTGCTCGCGTCCGCCCGGCCCTCGACGGCCGCCATCCGCTCCCCTCCTCCCGGCCCCCGATCCGACGCTCCCCGAGTGGGCAGTAACCCGGGGATCACCCTTCAAACGCGGGGAGGCCGAAGGATGGAACGTCCATGATCGAAGCCGGGAGGTGGGGCGGGTCAGCCGTTGTCGAGGACGACGGGGACGTTCCTCGTCTTGCCGACCGCCCACAGGGCCGGTGAGCCGGGGACGTTCGTCGCGGCGGTGATCTGGCCGTCGTCCGGCACGGGAACCTCGACCTCGGTCCAGGCGTCGCCGTCGAAGCGGTGCACGCCGCCCCAGTAGCCCTCGACGGCCCACATCGTCCCGTCCCCGGTGCGGATCAGCTCCCCGTCGGCGGGCGTCGCGGGACCCTCGCTCCAGGACTCGCCGTCCCAGCGGTAGAGGACGCGCTCGCGGTAGCCGGACCCGCCGGGCGCGGTGCCGGCCGCCCACACCTCGTCGTCCGAGACGGCCGTGACCCGGTACCAGTGGACGTCCTGGGGCAGTTCGGCGATCTCGCTCCACGCCCGCCCGTCCCAGCGGACGAGCCCCCAGGTCGTCGCGGCCCAGGCGGGGCCGCCGGGCAGGGCGGAGATCTCGGTGACGCCGATGCAGCAGCCGTCGTGCCCGCCCGCGTCGTACCGGGTCCACTCGCCGTCCTGCCACCGGAGGACGGTCTTCCCGCAGGAGAGCCAGGCGCCGGTGGCGTCGGCCTCGGGGTCCAGCGGGGCGCATCCGCCCGGGAGCGGGACGTTGTGCCAGCGGGAGCCGTCCCAGCGGGCGACGAACGGCTCGTGCTTCATGATGTCCTGGAACGCGTGCAGGGCCCCGACGGCCCAGACGTTCGTGGGCGAGCCGGCGTCGATGTCGGTGACCACGGCGTCCCCGCCGGTGCCGGGGATGTCGTAGTTCTGCCAGAACATCCCGTTCCAGCGGGTCACGACGGCCTTCGGCGGCAGCACGTCGATCGTCCCCGCGCCGAGCATGGGGATCGACCAGTCGATGCCCTGGTAGCCCTGGTACCCGGCCGCCCACACGTCGTTCGGGCCGGTGGCCGACACGGTCTCCAGCCCGCTGCGCGGCCACAGCAGCGGGGTCGGGGACGCGTGCAGCGGCGGCGGTCCGGCCGCCGCCGCGGGCGCGGCGAGCAGCCCGGCGGAGGCGAGGACGGCGGCGACCGCGGCCGCGAGGGTACGTGCGGGACGGACACGGGACGATCGCATCGGCCGGTTCCCTTCGCGTTCGGTAAGGATCTCGCCCGCGATTCAACCAAGCCAGTGAATACTGGCACAATAGCGCGTCCGCTTCGGGCCTCCGCCGCACGCCGCCCGCGAGCGCGCGCGGCGGCGCGCGGCGGCGGCCGAGACCGGTTCCGGACCTTGCGCCGGTTTTAGAACTGCCTTCTACTTTTTGGCGGAGTCGTCGGGGGGCCGCAGCATCCTTCGGAAGGAGCCCGATGAGGGACACAGGCACCGCACCGCCCGCACCAGCACCGCCCGCATCAGCACCGCCCGCACCCGCCCTGCTCGCGTCCGCGCTCGCCGCGTCCGCGCTCGTCACGGCCGGGCTGCTCGTCGCCGCCCCGGCCGCGAGCGCCGCGCCGTCCCGCCCGTCCGGTCCGGCGGACGTCGTCCGGACCGACGCGGGGGCGGTGCGCGGCGAGGTCCGCGACGGCCACCGGACGTTCGAGGGGATCCCGTTCGCGCAGCCGCCGACCGGCGACCTGCGCTGGCGGGCGCCGCGCCCCGCGAAGCCGTGGAAGGGCGTGTACGACGCGACGTTCCCGCGCGGCCAGTGCGCGCAGACCGCGCCCCCCTACGGCGGCGAGACCACCTACGAGGAAGACTGCCTGTACCTCAACGTCACCGCTCCGACCGGGAAGCCGCGCAAGAAGCTGCCGGTCATGGTGTGGGTGCACGGCGGCGGCAACACGACCGGGAACTCCGCGATGTACGACGCGTCGAAGCTGGCCGTGCGCGGCGACGTCGTCGTGGTGACCGTCAACTACCGGCTCGGCCCGCTGGGCTGGCTCGCGCACCCCGCCCTGGACGGACGGGGCCTCCAGTCGGGCAACTACGGGCTGCTCGACCAGCAGGCGGCGCTCCGCTGGGTGCAGCGCAACATCCGCGGGTTCGGCGGCGACCCGGGCAACGTGACGCTGTTCGGCGAGTCGGCCGGCGCGGCGGACACGTGCGCGAACCTCGCGTCGCCGACGGCCGCCGGGCTGTTCGACAAGGCCATCGCGCAGAGCTTCGGCTGCACCGCGACCGTCCACTCGGAGGAGAGCGCCGAGCAGGCGGGACGGACGTTCGCGGCGGCGCTCGGCTGCGCGGACGGCGGCGCGGCGGCCCGGTGCCTGCGGGACGTCCCGGCGCGGACGCTGCTGGAGGCGTTCGCCGAGCGGGAGTTCGACGTCGGGCCGGTCGCGGGCGGGGACCGGGTGCTGCCGCTGGCACCGGCCGAGGCCGTCGAGCGGGGCCGCGTCCACCGGGTGCCGGTCATGCACGGCAACACGATCGACGAGATGCGGCTGTACGTGGCCCTCGCCCACCCCCAGCCGATCACGCGGGAGCGGTTCGAGGCGATCGTCCGGTCGTCCTACGGGGCCGCGGCGGACGCCGTCCTCGCGCGGTACCCGGTGGACGACGACCCGAGGCTGACGCTCGCGCGGATCCAGACCGACTTCGGGGGCCCGCTGTCGACGTGCCTGCACCAGGACGCGTTCGCGGGCCTGCGGGACGCGCGCGTCCCCGTGTACGCGTACCAGTTCGCCGACCGGACGGCCCCGCCGCTGATCGACTTCCCGGGGTTCGAGGAGGGCGCCGGGCACGCGACCGAGCTGCCGTACCTGTTCCCGGGCGTGTTCGGCGGCGGGCTGGACCCGGCGCAGCGGGGGCTGTCGGACGCGATGGTCGGCTACTGGACGTCGTTCGCGCACCACGGGCGCCCGCGGGCGCACGGGGCGCCGCACTGGCCGCGGTTCCGCGGCGCCGGGGACGTCCTGTCGCTGGCTCCGGGCCCGGGCGGGATCCGGCCGGTCGACACGGCGGAGGCGAGCAACTGCGCGTTCTGGGCGTCGTTCTGACCCCCCAAATCCGGACGATCAGGGAGATCTTGCTGTGATCTTGACCTAGTCTGTCGAAATGCTCCCGTCTGTGGGTGAACCCCCCGCAACGACCAGACTGGGGTGGCTGGACGCGCTGCGCGGGCTGGCCGCCCTCGCGGTCGCGCTGCACCACGCGGGCTACGTCTACTTCCCGGACGTGCACGCGCGGATGGCCGGCTGGTTCGACCCCGGCACCTTCGGCGTCCTGGTGTTCTTCCTCGTCAGCGGCTACATCGTGCCCGCGTCGCTGGAGCGCCGGGGCAGCGTGCGCGGGTTCTGGATCGGCCGGTTCTTCCGCATCTACCCGCTGCTGGCCGTCGGGGGGCTGCTCGCCGTCACCCCGTTCCTGCTCGGGAGCCGGGGCCTGCGCGCGGGACTGGAGCAGTACGACCCCGTGACGGCCGTCGTGGCGCACGCGACGATGCTGCAGGACGTCCTGGGCGTCCCGAACGCGATCAACGTGCTGTGGACGCTGTCCTACGAGATGGTGTTCTACCTGCTGATCGTCGCGCTGTTCGTGACGGGCGGGCACCGCCGGTCGGCGCCCGTCGCGGCGGGCCTCGCCGCCGCCGCGCTGCTCGCGGGCGGGCTGCTGCCGACGACGCTGCTGTCGCGGTCGGCCGGGACGGGCCCGGTCGCCGCGGCGGCCGCGCTCGCGCTGCTCGCGGCGCTCGCGGCGGCGATGTCCGACCGGCGCGTGCCGCGGATCGCGGGCGGCGTCCTCGGCGGGGCCGTCGCCGCGCTGCTGGTCGTCCTGAACGGGCGGGTCGGGCCGTGGGAGGGCCTCGCGATGCTCGCCGTCATGTTCACCGGGACGGTCGTGTACCGGGCGGAGCACGGGCAGATCCGGCGCGGGACGGCCGCCGCCGCGGCGGCCGCCGTGTGCCTCGGCACGCTCGCCGCGGGGGCGCTGCACACCGGGCCGGGCTCGGGCCGCGACCAGTTCCTCTGGTCCGGGTCGGTGGTGTCGGCGGCGCTGACGTTCGCGGCGGCGTGGCTGCTGCGGGACCGGGCGTTCCCGCGCTGGGCGACGGGCCTCGGCACCGTCAGCTACTCGCTGTACCTGCTGCACCCGCTCCTGCTGATGGCGGCCGTCCAGTTCCTCGGGTTCGGCGGCCGCGGCGACGACCTGCCCGGCCTGCTGCTGTTCCTGGCCGTGCTGGTGGCCGTGAGCTGGGCGTCGCAGCGGTGGATCGAGGCGCCCGCGCAGCGGCTCGGCCGCCGGCTGACCCGCCGGGTCGTCCCCCGCCCTACCGGAGCAGCGCGGCCAGAACCGCGGCCTGACTGCGCTCGGCATCCTTCGTCGCCGTCAGCAGCGTGACCGTGCCGCGCCCGGCGAGGTCGCGGATCCGGTCGAGCGCCTCCGCGCGCTCCGGTTCGTCCAGCTCGGCCCGGTAGCGGCGCTCGAACTCGGGGAACCGGTCCGGCTCGTGGCCGTACCATTTCCGCAGTTCCGTGGACGGCGCGACGTCCTTCGCCCACGCGTCGAGCCGCGCCTCGTCCTTCGACAGGCCCCGGGGCCACACCCGGTCCACCAGGACCCGCTTGCCGTCCTCCTCGGCGGCCGGTTCGTAGATCCGGCGCACCCGCACCTCACGTCCCATGCCCCCTGCTTAACACGGACGGTTCCGGCGCCGCCCCGGCGGGTTCTGATTCACGCGTCCGGGCCGGGCCGGACGCGGTCCGCCGCCCGGTGGTATTCGGCGGCGGTCCGGCGGGCGAACTCGCCCGCGAGAGCACGGCCGAGGACATCGTCGTCCGGACGATTCCTTTCCAGGTATTCGAGCGCCTCCGCCAGTTCCCTCGTGGTGAGCTGACGCAACGGTTTCACGGCCCATCCCGGCCGGCTGGTCATGTCGGAAGCCCTTCATTTACGTTTCGCCCGCGCGGCGAGATGTACTCGGGTAAGTGCCCGTCAATAAGGTGAGCGGGTGCATTGGTGGAGCCAGCAGGCGTGTGACGCGGCGGCGGAGGCGCAGGCGGCGGACCCCTCCCCGACGAACCTCATGGCGGCCGCCCAGGTGCAGGCGCTCGTGTCGATGGCCGAGGCGCTGCACCGCATCGCGTCCGCCCTGGAGGAGCGCGACGGCGCCGAGAGCGCCCCGCCCCTGGCCGTCCGGCCGAAGTAGCCCCGGGGAGGGCGATGCCGGTGCACCCGACCGCGGGCGCACCGGCATCTCCGCGGCGCTTCAGACGTCGCTGAACGACTTGCGCTCCGCCCGTCCGCCCGCGCTCGACGCGAGCCGGGACGTCTTGGCCGGGGCGGGCTTGGACGGCGGGCGGATCTGCCCGGCGCCCGCCGGCTCCATCGCGTAGTCGTGCTCGGGCGCGGGGGCGGCGGCGCGCTCCGGTTCGGCGGGGGCCGGGCGCGGCTCCTCGCGGGGCCGGTCCCGGAGCCGCCGGGCGGCCTGGCGGAGGGCGCGCTCGCCGACCAGCCGGGTCAGCTCCAGGCCCCAGCAGTCGAGCTTGTCGGCGTCGGTGAGGTCGTCGCGGTGGCTCAGCTCGGCGGCGAGCCCGCCGAGGCGCTGCGCCTCGGCCAGGTCGAACTCGCGCATCAGGTGGCAGCACAGCTCGGCGAGGGCGGCGTGGTCGCGCTCGAACGACAGCCCCGACAGGTCGTTGTGCGACAGCCGGCTGAGCGCCCGCTTGCGCTCCAGCTCGCCGTCGGCGAGCCGCAGGATGCCGTTCAGGACAGCGATGGGGCCGGTGCCGCCGGCCCTGCTCTGGGCCGGGGAGACCGACATGCGCAGGACCGCCGCGGAGCCGAGCCCCGCCGCCATCACCCGCACGACGATGAGCGTCGACTCGGGCATCGTGGCGGGCAGCCCGAACGTCCAGCCCGCCGCCGTGACCATGATGAGCGCGACGACGGACGCGCTGACGTTGACGAAGACGAACAGCAGTCCGCCGGGGGACAGGAGGGCCGCGAAGGGCTTGTCGCGGTACCGCGCGACCAGTTCGGCGATTCCGATGGCGCCGCCGATCAGCGCGGCGAGAAGCATCTCGATGATCATTTCTTTCCGCTCTATGCGCTGCGTGCGGTGATGCGGCCGAAGGCGGGCTCCTCGGCCCTGCCCCGGCGGGAGAGGAGGGTCGCGGGCCGCTGCTGCTGCCGGCCGGCCAGTTCGGCGCTCTCCACCTCCAGGAAGACCATCAGCCATTCCGCCGGGCCCGCCGCCGTTCCGGTGTGGGTGCGCAGTCCCCGCTCGCGTGCGCCGAGAAAGGTGAGCAGCCATCCGGTGGGCCCGGACGCCCTGCTGCCGCGAATTCGTGAATCCATGGGGGAGACCATTTCGCAGGCCGCCGGTGAAGTCGACTTCCGCCGGGTCAAGTTTTCCGGGGCGGCGCCGTCCGGGCCCAACGGAAAGGGGCATCACCGCTACTTGGGGCAGACGGCGGAAAACACCCCAAGCGCGCTACAGATCTCCACGAGGTTGGTCGATTACCCGCACCGTTTGGACGCCTGCGGCAATTCCTTTACGAAGAATTCCGGTTGCGGTACCGAGTGAAGATCGACCTTCACCGGCGGACGGCCCGCGCCGCGTCGAGCACCCGCACCGACCGGACGTCCGAGCGGCGCGGCGACCGGACACCCGGGGGCACACGGCGTGTCGCCGTATGTCGCGGTCGATATCCCCCATCCCGGCCCCTCGTCGGGCGCGCGGCGCCCCGGCGCCGCCCGCAGGCAGGCGCCGGGTCGCGGTGGGTGTGGGGTCGCGGCGCGGCCCGCAGGCAGGCGCCGGGCCGCGGTGGCGCGGTGGGTGCTGGGCGGGCGGCCGGGTCGACTTCCGGGGCGGGTGTCGCGGGTCTCGGAGATGTGCCGGTCGGCGGTCGGCGCCGGGTTGAGGAAGGGCGCGTAGCGGGTGTCGTCGGCCGGGTACCGGTTCGTCCGCGCGGTCGTGTACTTCGCGCGGGCGCTGAACGTCCCTGGCCGCGGTTCTTCGGCACGTCGATCGTTCCCTTGGCGACGGGAACGCGGTGCCGGAAACGGGACGGAGGGGCCACTCCCCCCGAAGTGACCCCTCTCCCCCCGTTCCGCCGCGTCGGCCTGGTGCTCTCTGGGGCTCGCCGCTCCCCCCGAAGCGGCTCGCACCGGCGCGCGGCGGATGAGATGAAAGTAGCCACCCGGTCCAGCGAAGTTCGAGGGTTCGCGGCTCCATGTCGACGAGCGGGCCACTCTCTGCGACGAGCGGACTACATGTTGCGTTCGCCGCACGTCGCAACCACGGGGCGTACCGCTACGAAGCGGGACGGTCCGGTCGGCCGGGTCCGCCGCGCCAGACGGGCAGCGTGAGCGCCGACGGGCGGGACGCGTCGCGGAACACCGCGAAGGACGTGCGGCGCATCGCCACCGCCCGTCCGATCGGCTCCCCGGTGCCCGGATTGCGGGCGAACCGGGGGAACGCCCCGCCCGCGAGGACGAGGCGGAGCCGGTGCCCGCGCCGGAACCGGTACCCGGTCGGGTGCATCTCGACGTCGAGGCGGACGGTCCCCGGCTCGGTGATCCGCACGATGCCGTCGGTGACGTTCCGGGACACGCCGTCCGGGCCGACGTCGCAGAGCCGCACGAACAGGTCGCCGTGGCCGGTGCTCGTCCGGACGTGGACGGTCGCCGACACCGGGCCGATCAGGTCGAGGTCGCGGTCGAGCGGCGCGCCGGTCAGGACCGCGACGTCCCCGCGCCGCTCCATCGCCGCGTTGTCGCGCTGCCGTCCTTTGCCCGGTGACAGGAGCGGCCCGCCGATGTTCGGCGTGGGATCGAACGGGTCGTAAACGAACGTGGCCGGATCGTCCGTCCCCGTCGGTTCGTCCCACGTGAGGCCCTGGGACAGGTAGAGCGGGGTGGGCTCGGTCTCCGGGGGCGGCCAGGTGTCGAAGTCGAGCCAGCGCCCGGCCCCTTGCAGGTACAGCCGGACGGGCGCGCGCCGCAGCTCGGCGGCGTCCCCCTGGAGGTGCGCGCGGAGCCACGACACCTGGTCCGCGAGGACGGCCCGCAGCGCCCGCGCGTCGTGCCCCCACGGGCCGATCGTGATGCGGGGGCCGCGCCCGGCGGCGTCCAGCGCGGCGAAGTCGCGGAGCTGCCCGCGCAGGAACAGGTCCCACCAGCCCGTCACCATGCTCGCGGGCGCGGTGGTCGCGGCGACGGCCGCGCTGTGGTCGGTCGCGGCCCAGAAGCCGTCGCCGGGCTCGGTGTGCGCGGCGACCTCCCGCAGGAACGGCTCCGGGCGGCCGATCGCCGCGAGGTCCGCCTCCCCGACCGGCAGGTGCCGCAGCGCCCGCCGGACGCGCCGCGCGTGCAGCGGCGAGCGCCGCTCGTCCCGCGTGCCCATCGACGCCGACCACACGAGCGTGTTGAACAGCGCCATCGCCCCGCCCGGGTAGAACGAGCCCGCGAACTCCGACGCCGTCACGCCGAGGCCGAGCGCCGCGAGCGGCGGGTCCGCGTACGGCGCGACCGCCCACTGCGTGAACCCGAGGTAGCTGGCCCCGGCCATCGCGACCCGCCCGTCGCACCACGGCTGCGCCCGCAGCCAGGCCAGCGTCGCGAGCCCGTCGTCCCGCTCGTGGTGGAACGCGCGGAACTCGCCGTCCGAGCCGCCGATGCCCCGCACGTCCTGCACGACGACCTGGAACCCGCGCCGCGCCAGCACCCCCGCGAACAGCCGGACGAGCCGCTGCGCCTTCCCGTACGGGGTGCGGACCAGGACGGCCGGGAGCGGGCCCGCGCCGCGCGGCCGGTGCAGGTCGGCGCGCAGGACCGCGCCGTCCGGCATCGGGACGCGCAGGTCGCGGGCCGTCTCGACCGCCGGCGTCGTCTCCGCGGGCAGCCCGAGGAGGCGGTCAGCGATTCTCATGGCGTCGCCTCCGGCGGCACGGGGCCGGGAAAGGTCCGATGTCGCCGCGACCGTACATCACCCGGCGGGCGCGGACCGAACGCTACTCGGGGATGTCCGCCAGGTAGGGCGGGGCGGGCTCGTACTGGATGTACGTGCGCACCGCGCGCGCGTGGTCGCGGCCGTGGAGGCGTCCCACGAGCCAGAGCGCCATGTCGATCCCGGCGGACACCCCCTGGCTGGTCACGAGGTTCCCGTCGACGACGTACCGGGCGTCCCGCACCACGGTGACGTCGCCCCGCCGCTCCAGCTCGTCCTCCCACGCCCGGTGCGTGGCGACGCGGCGGCCCCGCGCCGGGCCCGCCGCGTGCAGCAGGAACGCGCCCGTGCACACGCTCGCCGTCCACGCGGCCCGTTCGGCGGTCTTCGCGATCCAGCCGGTGACGGCCGGGTTCTCCGGCTGCGCCACCCGCGCCCCGCGCCCGCCCGGGACCAGCAGGACGTCCAGGTCCGGGTGGTCGCCGATCGTCCGGTCGGGCACGACCCGCATCCCCTTCCCGCAGCGGACGGGCTCGGCGCGCTCGCCGATCAGCACCGTCGCGTCGCCCGCGCCGCGCAGCATCGCCGAGACCGCGAACACCTCCCACGGCCCCGCGAAGTCCAGCTCCTCGGCGTCCTCGAACACCAGCAGCCCGTACGTCGTCATGCGTGCTCCCTCGTCATGTGCGCTCCCTCGTCATGCGTGCTCCCTCGTGCCTCGGAATCGGTTCCGGTAGTCGGCCGGGGCGACGCCCAGCCGCCGGTGGAACACCCGGCGGAGGGTCTCGCCCGTGCCGAAGCCGAGCCGGCGCGCGAGCGCCTCGACCGGCTCGTCGCCTTCCGCGAGCGCCCGCCGCGCCGCCTCCACCCGCACCCGCTCGACGTAGGCGGCGGGCGGGACGCCCAGCTCGGCGGCGAACCGGCGCTGCAGGTGCCGGGGGCTGAGCCCGGCGCGGTCCGCCAGGTCGCCGATCGCGTGCCGCGCCCCCGGGTCGGCCTGGACCGCCGCGACCGCCGCCCGGATCGGGTCGCTCTCCGGCTGCCGCGACCACAGCGGGACGCTGAACTGCGACTGGCTCCCCGGGCGGCGCAGGAACATCACCAGCTCCCGCGCCGCCGCGTGCGCGGCGTCGCGGCCGCGGTCGTCCTCCACGAGGGCGAGCGCCAGGTCGATCCCGGCCGTCACCCCGGCGGACGTCCACAGGCGCCCGTCCCGCACGAAGATCGGGTCGCAGTCGACGGCCGCCTCCGGGTGCTCGCGGCGGAGCTGCTCCTCGCGCGCCCAGTGCGTGGTGACGCGGCGGCCGTCCAGGAGGCCGGCGGCGCCCAGCAGGAACACGCCGCTGCACACCGATGCCACCCGCCGCGCGTGCCGCGCCGCGTCCGCGACCCACCCGGCGAGCGCCGCGTCCCGGCGCGCCGCGTCCACGCCCGTGCCGCCCGCGACGACGAGCGTGTCGACGCCGTCCGGCGGCAGGTCCGCGACGCCGTGCGCGGCGTGCACCGGCAGCCCGCCGCTCGACCGGACGGGCCCGGCCGCGGGCGCGACCGTCCGCAGGTCGTAGCCGCCCGCGTAGCCGAACACCTCGTGGGGGCCGGTCAGGTCGAGCACCTGGAAGTCCTCGTAGATCACGAACGCGACGCGCATGCCTCCAGGCTCGGGGCCGCCGGGCGATGGCGTCAACGACACGTGCCCCACACATCGCGCCATCGGCTCCCCCCGGAAAGGGCCGCGCACAATTATCGGAAATAGCGGTTGACACCGCCGGAGCCATGTGGCTTACTTCTAACCATGCTGCTTTGATGCTTCTCCGGTTGAGCCGCCCGCGACGTCGTGTCGCCGGCCCCGCTCCCGAATCCCTCGGCGTCCCGGACGCGCTCCGTACCCGCTGCTCGCACGCGTGCGAGCGGTGCCGTCGGCGTGCCGTCCCGGCCTCGCGCCGCCCGCTCACCCTTTTTCACGGCCATTCTTTTCGGCCGAATTCGAGCCTGCCCGGAGGTGGTTCATTCATGCGTGCCATTAACCAGGAGAACATCCCCTTCCCGAACGCCAAGAAGAAGAACAAGCGCAAGGGGCCCGACGTGAAGTCGGCGGCGTTCGCGAACCACAACCGGCGGAACGCCCGGCAGCTGCCGACCCGGCAGCTCAACCGGGGCCGCTGACCGCCCCCGGCCCCGGGTCCGCCCGGGGCCGGGAGCCCTCCACCGGTGCCCTCCGCCGGTGCCCGCCACCCCGATCGCCTACCCTGAGTAGTCAAGGATCACCGTCGGCGACGCTCGGGGGCTCGGCCGTGACGAGGCGAGATCGGTTCCAGCACTGGAGCCGCCGCATGTTCCTGTCCGTGCGCGGCCGCGCGACCGTGCTCACCATGACGGTGTCCGGACTGTTCCTCGCGCTCGTGTTCGTCCTCGTCCTCCTCCTCGCCCGCGACGCGCTCATGAACCGGACGGAGGGCACCGCGCAGCGGACCGCCGAACGCGTCGCCTACGACCTGCTCCACGGCGCGTCCTACGCCGACGCCCTCGTCCCGCGGGCCGACGAGGCGCCGCTGATGCAGGTCATCGACGCGGACGGCCGCATCGTCGCCGCCGATCCCCCCGCCACGGGGCGGCCGCCGCTCGGCCGGAACGCCATCGAGCGCGGCGAGCTGCTCGTCAGCGGCCGGAGCTGCCTGCCGGACGGCAGCCGCTGCGTGCGCTACTTCGGCGTGCGGCTCCCCGGTGCGGGGCCCCGCGGCGGGATCACGGTCATCGCCGCCGAGCCCGTCCCGCTGCTCGGGCAGATCTGGCCGCTGCCGCTCGCCCTCGCGGCGCTCCTGGCCGTGCTACTCGGGCTGATCGGCTGGTGGACGTGGCGCACGATCGGGCAGGCGTTCGTCCCCGTCGACCGCATCCGCGCCGGGATGGCCGAGTTCACCGTCCGCGGCCTCGCGCACCGGGTGCCCGTCCCCCGCACCGGCGGCGAGATCCAGCGCCTCGCCGAGACCGTCAACCGGACCCTCGAACGGCTCGACGAGGCGATGAGCCGCGAGCGCCGCTTCATCTCCGACGCGTCCCACGACCTGCGCAACCCCATCACCGGGCTCCGCACCCGCCTGGAGTTCGCCCTCGACGAGGACGACCCGGAGGAGTACCGCGAGACGGTCCGGGCCGCTCTCCGCGACACCGAGCGGCTCAACGACATCGTCGTCGACCTGCTCGAACTGTCCCGGCTCGACTCCCGCGCGCCCGTCCCCGCCGAGCGCGTCGACCTGGCCGACCTGGCGCGCCGCGAGGTGCGGCGCCGCACGTCCGGCCCGCCCGTCGCCACGCGCCTGGAACCCGGCGCGGTCGTCGAGGCGAACCCGGTCCGGCTCGCCCGGGTCGTCGGGAACCTCCTCGGCAACGCCGAGCGGCACGCCGGGTCCCGCATCGAGGTGACCGTCGCCCGCGACGGCGGCGAGGCCGTCCTGCGGGTCGCCGACGACGGCGCGGGCGTCCCCGCGGACGCCCGCGAGCGCATCTTCGAGCGGTTCGCCCGCCTCACCGACTCCCGCCGCCGCGACCCCCAGGGCACCGGCCTCGGCCTGCCCATCGCCCGCGAGATCGCCGAGATCTACG
Organism: Actinomadura sp. WAC 06369; assembly: GCF_003947565.1. NCBI lineage: Bacteria > Bacillati > Actinomycetota > Actinomycetes > Streptosporangiales > Thermomonosporaceae > Actinomadura > Actinomadura sp. WAC 06369. The sequence continues at coordinate 29,085 of NZ_QHJN01000033.1, forward strand.
GCGGCACCCTCCGCCTCGTCGACGCCCCCGCGGGCGGCCTGCCCGGCGCCCACTTCGAGATGCGCCTGCCCCTCGCCCCGCCGCCCGAGGCCCCCTGACCCCGTGCGGCGGGCGCGGCGGGCGGGGCGTCAGGCGCCCTTGCGGACCACCTCGATGACGCTGCCGAGGCCGTCGGCGCCGTGGCCGGCGTTGACGGTGCGCCAGAACAGGTCGCGGAGCGCGCGGGGGCCCATGGTGTCGATGCCGGCCGCCTCCGCGGCCTCGACCATGTGGTCGGCGCCGACGGCCATCATGAGCATGCTGTTCTCCCCGCCGGGGCTGTGGCCCGCGTCGGCCTCCTCGGCGAGGATCCGCAGGAAGCCCATCGGCCCGTCGACGCCGAGCGACGTCACGGTCTCGGTCGCGAACGGGCGGAACTGCTCGGCGGACACGCCCGCCGACTGGAGCATCGCGATCGAGTGCAGGTAGGCCGTGAGCGTGGACCAGAACAGGTAGAGCTGCGCCTGGTAGTACAGGTTGGACAGCCCGACGTCGGCGCCGACGTAGGTGGTGTCGCCGAGCACGCGCAGCGTTTCCCTGTGCCGGTCCAGAAGCGCCTCCGGGCCGCTGTACATGATGTACGCGCCGGGCTGCCCGATGCCCGGGGGCGGCACCATGACGCCTCCCGTGAGCAGCTCGGCGCCCTTGCCCGCGGCCCATTCGGCCGCGCGGCGCAGCTCGTCCGGGCTGCCGGAGCTGAGGTTCACCAGGACGCGGCCCTTCATCTCGGCGCCGTCCAGCGAGTCGTACATCGCCTTGTAGTCGGTCTGGCTGATGACCACGAATTCGGACGCGGCGAGCGCGTCGTCCGGGGTCGCGGCCAGGGTCGCGCCCTGCTCGACCAGGGGCGCGGCCTTGGACGCGGTGCGGTTCCACACGGTGGTCGGGTGGCCGTTCTTCAGGAACGTTTCCGCCATCGCCTTGCCCATCGGGCCGAGGCCGACGACCGTCACCGGAGCCTTCATCATTCCTCCCATAGCGGTGCGCTTTTCGTGATGGCTCCACGGTCGCCGGGGGCGCTTCGGATGTCCTACGGGTCCGTCCGTAGCGGGATATACGGTGACGAAATGCGCTTCGGTGTGTTGGGGCCGCTCGCGGTGTGGACGGACGACGGGACGGCCCTGCGGGTCCCGGAGACGAAGGTCCGCGCGGTCCTCGCGGCGCTGCTGGCCGAGCCCGGCCGGACGGTGCCCGCCGACCGGCTGGTCGACGCGCTGTGGGGCGACCGGCCGCCCCGCAACCCCGCCGGAACGCTCCAGGCGCGGGTGTCGCAGCTCCGGAAGGTGCTGGACGACGCCGAACCGGGCGCGCGGGCCCTGATCGCGACGCGTCCGTCCGGGTACGTGCTGCTGGCCGAGCCGGACGCGGTCGACGCGGGGCGGTTCGCGGCGCTGCTCGTCCGGGCCCGGGACACGGCGGACGCGCTCGCCCGGGCGCGGCTGCTCGGGGACGCGCTGGCGCTGTGGCGCGGCCCCGCGTTCGCCGACTTCGCGGACGCCGCGTTCGTCCGGGAGGCGGCCGCCGGGCTGGAGGAGCGGCGGCTCGCGGCCCTGGAGGAGCACGCCGAGGCGCGGCTCGACCTTGGCGAGCACGCGGCGCTGGCGGCGGAGCTGGCCGGGCCGGTGGCGCGGGCGCCGCTGCGGGAGCGGCTGCGGGCGGCGCACCTGCGGGCCCTGCACCGGGCCGGGCGGCGAGGCGAGGCCCTCACCGGCTACCACGACCTGCGCGAACGGCTCGCGGAGGAACTGGGCGTCGACCCGAGTCCCGAACTGTCGGAGCTGTTCCAGGAGATCCTGGAGGACCGTCCCGCCGAGCCGGTGCGGCCGCGGCCGGCCGCCCGGCTGCCGGTGCCGCTGGACGAGCTGATCGGGCGGGACGCGGCGGTCGAGCGGGCCCGCGCGCTGCTGCGCGAGCACCGGCTCGTGACGATGACCGGCCCGGGCGGGGTCGGTAAGACGCGGCTGGCGCTGGAGACGGCCGGGCGGTCGGCCGCCGACCACCCGGACGGCGCCTGGTTCGTCGAGCTGGCGCCGGAGCGGCCGCGCACGGCGGCGGACGCCGCCGAGCTGGTCGCGCGCACGCTGGGGCTGCGGGACGAACCGGCCGATCCGGGCGCGGGGATCGCGGCGCGGCTCGCCGACGCGCTGCGCGGGCGCCGCGCCCTGCTCGTCCTGGACAACTGCGAGCACGTCGCCGAACCGGCCGCCGAGCTGGCCGGACGCCTGCTGGCCGAGGCGCCGGGCCTGCGGATCCTCGCGACGTCGCGGGAGCCGCTCGGGGTGCCGGGCGAGCGGCTCCAGATCGTCCCGCCGCTGGACCTGCCGGGCCGCACCGATCCCGGCGACCTGTGGCGGTCCGGGGCGGTCCGGCTGTTCGTCGCGCGGGCGTCGGCGGCGGCGCCCGGGTTCGCGCTGGACGCGGCGGCGGCGCCGTGGGTCGCGTCGATCTGCCGGCGGCTCGACGGCGTCCCGCTGGCGCTGGAGCTGGCGGCGACGCGCGTCCGGGCGCTGGGGGTGCGGGAGCTCGCGGCGGCGCTGGACGACCGGTTCCGGGTGCTGGGCGGCGCCCGGCGCGGGCCGGAGCGGCAGCGGACGCTGCGCGCGACGATCGACTGGAGCTGGGGGCTGCTCGGCGGGGACGAGCGGGCGGCGCTGCGGCGGCTCGCGGTGCACGCGGGCGGCTGCACGGCGGACGCGGCGGCGGAGGTGTCCGGCGCGGACCTCGACGTCCTCGCCCGGCTGGTGGACCGCTCCCTCGTCGTGCGGGGCGCGGACGGCCGGTACCGGCTGCTGGAGTCGATCGCCGCGTACGGGCTGGAGCGGCTGCGGGAGGCGGGCGAGGAGGACGGGCTGCGGCTGCGGCACGCCCGGTACCTGGTGGGGCTCGCGGAGCGGGCGGCGGGCGGGCTGCGCGGGCCGGAGCAGGCGCGGTGGCTCGGCCGGCTGGACGCGGAGGCCGCCGGGTTCCGCGCGGCGCTGGAGCACGCGCCGCCGGGCCTCGCGCTGCGGCTCGTGAACGCGCTGGCCTGGCACTGGTACCTGCGCGGCCGGTTCGGCGAGGCCCGCGGCGCGTTCGCGGACGTCCTGGCATCGGCGGCCGGGGATTCCGGGGGCGCTGAGCGGCGGGAGGCGGAGACGTGGCTCGCGGTGATGACGATGGCGTCCGGGGAGAGCTCGGACTCCGACGAGCTCCGCCGCGCCGCCCTGGAGCGGTACCAGGACGCCGACCCGTTCGACAGAGCGAAGGCGCAGTGGCTCCTGAGTCACGTGCACTGGGCCTACGGCGACTTGCAGGCGGGCCATGACCGGGTGAACGAGGCCCTGGCCGTCTTCCGCGCGCGCGCCGACCGCTGGTACACGGCCGCCGCTCTCGCCACCCGCGCCATGCTCTCCGTGGGGCGCGGCGACGTGGCGTCCATGCGGGCGGACGCCGCCGAGAGCCTGGAGCTGTTCGACGGTCTCGGCGATCCGTGGGGGCGCCTGGAGGCGACGAGCGTCCTGTCCCAGCACGCCGAGATCACCGGCGACTACGCGGCGGCGGCGGACCGGCTGCGCGCCGGGCTGCGGCTCGCCGAGGAGCTGGGGATGTGGCCGGAGGCGTCGTTCCGGCTGTCGGGGCTGGGCCGGATCGCGCTGCTCCGCGGCGCCCTCGACGAGGCCCACGACCTGCACGACCGCGCGCTCTGCACGGCGGCGCGGCACGCGTCGAAGTCGGCCGAGGAGTTCGCCGAGGTGGGGCTCGGGCTGGTCGCGCGGGCGCGCGGCGACCTCGACGCCGCCGAGGCACACCTGCGCGCCCCGCTGGGCTGGCTGCGCGCCATCGGCGGGACGGCCGGAGTGGCGTTCGTGCTCGCGCAGCTCGGCTTCGTCGCCGAGGAGCGCGGCGACGCGGAAGCGGCGGCCGCCCTGCACGCCGAGAGCCTGGCGGCCGCCCGCGCGACGGGCGACCCGCGCGCGGTCGCGCTGGCGCTGGAGGGGCTCGCGGGCGCCCGGTCCCTCGCGGGCCTGCACGGGGAGGCCGTCCGGCTGCTGCGCGAGGCGGCGGAGCTGCGGGCGTCGGCCGGGGCGCCGCTGCCGCCGGGCGAGCGGCGCGAAGTCGACCGGATCGGCGGGAGGATCACCGATGCTCTCGGCGTTTCCCCTTTTGACGGAAATATCCCCGAGAGGACGTCCCGATGACCACGGCAGACACGGCACCGGCCCCCGCGGCGGGCCCGGTGGAAGACCCCGGAGCGGACCGCGCGGAAGACCTCGGCTTCGGCTGGCGCGGCGACGCGGTCGACCTGCCCGCCTACCTGGAGCGCGTCGGCCTCGACGCCGGGCTCCCGCCGACGGAGGCCGCGCTGCGCGCCCTGCACCGCGCGCACGTCACGTCCATCCCGTTCGAGAACCTGGAGATCATGCTGGGCCGGCCGATCGAGACCGGCCTGGAGGCCGTGCAGGACAAGCTGGTCCGGCGGCCGCGCGGCGGCTACTGCTTCGAGCACAGCGCCCTGTTCGCGGCGGTGCTGGAGCGGCTCGGCTTCCAGGTGACCGGCCTGCTCGGGCGCGTGATGATGGGCGCGCGGAAGCTGCGCCCGCCGACGCACGGCATCCTGCACGTCCGCCTCCCGGACCGGCCGGCGGACGAGCCGGGCTGGCTCTGCGACGTCGGGTTCGGCGGCGGGCCGCTGGAGCCGCTGCGGTTCGCCGGCGGCGCGGCGGTCGAGCAGGACGGCTGGGCCTACCGCCTGCGGCGGGACCCGGCGGGGCCGGGGCCGCTCGGCTCGGCCGACCGCTGGGAGCTGCACCAGCGCGACCCCGGCGGCTGGATCCGGCGGCACGTCTTCACGATGGACGAGGCGTACCGGATCGACTTCGAGGCGCTCAACTTCTACGTGTACGCGCATCCGCGCTCGCCGTTCACGACGCGCCCGTTCGTCCAGCGGTTCCTGGCCGAGGAGCACCGCGTGCTGGACGGGACGACCGCCACCGTCACGCGTCCGGACGGCTCCGTCGAGACGCGCGAGCACGCGCCCGCCGCGCTCCCGGACGTCCTGGCCTCGGAGTTCGCGATCACGCTGGAGGGCGACGACCCGGCCCGGCTCGTCGCGTGGCTCGAAGCGCGCGCGTGACCGGGGTGGCGCGCACCAACCTGGACTTGTAGTATCCCGGTTATGCGGATGAGCGAGGGAGTCGAGTGGGCGGCGCACTGCTGCCTCCTGCTCGACTGGCTCGGCGAGGACGGCCCGGTGCCGACCGCGCGGATCGCCGCGGGCTACGACCTGCCCCGCCCGTACCTGAACAAGCAGCTCCAGGCCCTCGTCCGGGCCGGCATCGCCACCTCGACGCCGGGCGCGCGCGGCGGATTCCGGCTCGCGCGCCCGCTGTCGGAGATCACGATGATGGACGTCGTCGCCGCGATCGAGGGCACGGAACCGGCGTTCCAGTGCACCGAGATCCGGCGGCGCGGCGTCGGCTCCGAGGCGCCCGAGTCGCTCTTCCGCGGGTCCTGCGCCGTCAACACCGCCATGCAGAAGGCCGAGCTGGCCTGGCGCAAGGCGCTGGCGGAGCAGACCCTCGCCGACGTCGGCGCGGCGGCGACGCGCGGCAACCCGGACCTCCCGGGCCACGTCCGCGCCTGGTACGCCCGCACCTGACCCCCCCGTCCGATCCCACCCGACCCGACCCGGCTCCGGCCACAACCTGGATATTCCCCATCTTGAAAGGGACAAAATGGAACCGCGGATGAGCAACATGCCCGCCATCGCCGCCGGCGGCTTCAAGGCCATGCTGAACCTGGAGGGATTCGTCGCGCGGAGCCGCGTCCCCGCCGCCACTCTCGAACTGGTCCGGATCCGGGTCAGCCAGATCAACGGGTGCGGCTTCTGCGTCGACATGCACGCCCGCGACGCCAAGAAGGCCGGCGAGACGGACGAGCGGCTCTGGTCGGTCGCCGCCTGGCGCGAGGCGCCGTACTTCACCGACGAGGAGCGCGCCGCGCTCGCGCTCGCCGAGGCCGCCACCCGCATCGCCGACAACCCGGCGGGCGTCCCCGACGACGTGTGGGACGACGCCGCCGACGCCTTCGACGAGGAGAGCCTCGCCGCCCTCCTCTTCGCCATCGCGGCGATCAACGCCTGGAACCGCCTCAACGTCACCACCCGGCAGGTCGCGGGCACCCCCATCGGCTGACCCGGCCGCCGTCCGGGGCACGACCGGTCACCTGACGGATGCCCGGCCGCGGCCGCCCTCCCTAGCGTCGTCGGTACCGAAAGGAGCACCGATGACCAGCGAGAAGACCGCGCGGCAAGCCGGGCGGAACCCCGTCGCCGACTGGATCGCCGCCGCCGCGCGGCCCGTCCGCGCCGACACCGCGGACGGGCCGCTCACCGACCTCGAACCCCTCCGGGACGCGGCCCGCGACACCGCCGCCGTCGCCCTGGCGACCGCCACCCGCGGCGCGCACGAACTGTTCGTCCTGCACGACCGCGTCACCCGGTTCCTCGTCGAGGAGCTGGGCTTCCGCACCGTCGCACTCGAAGAGGACCGGTCGACCGGCCTGCGGCTCGACGCGTACGCCCGCACCGGCCGCGACGACCCCGCCGCGGCGCTCCGCGACGCGTGGCTCCCCTGGCAGACGGCCGAAATACTGGACGCGCTCCGGTGGATCCGGTCGTTCAACGAGCGGCACCCGGACGACCCCGTCCGGATCATCGGGCTCGACTTCCACGCGACCCGCGCGCCCGTCTACGACGCCGTCGAGGAGGAGGTGCGGCGCGCCGCGCCCGGCAGCCTGCCGGAACTCCGCGCGCACCTCGGGCCGCTGCGCCCGGACGGCCCCATCGACGAGCACGTCGCCCGGTACCGGGCGCTCGCCGACAAGGGGCCGCGCATCGAGCGGGCCGAGCGGGCGCTCGCGCTCGTCCGGTCGCTGCCGGTCGACCCGCTCGCCGTCCGGCACGCGCAGGCCATCGCCGACTTCCACCACCTGCACGCGCGGCCCGTCCTCGACATCGAACGCGTCGAGACCCGGTTCGCGGAGAACATCCTGTGGTGGCACGAGCACACCGGTTCCAAGGTCGTCTACTGGGGCGGCACCGCGCACGCGTCCGCCGGGGAGGCGCTGGTGAACGGCGGGCGGGCGCGGGCGGACACCGCACCGCCCGGCGGCCTCGGCCCCGCCCGGACGAACACCGGCGGCCGCCTGCGGCGGCGGCTCGGCGAGCGCTTCCTCGCGGTCGGGCTGACCTTCGACCGCGGCGCGGTGCACGGCGGCGTGCGCGTCCCGTCCCCGCCCGCCGCGTACGGCGACGCGGTGCTCGGCACCGCCGGCCCGCCGCACTACCTGCTCGACCTGCGCGGCGCCCGGACCCGGACGGACGCGGTCGGCGCGTGGCTCGGCACGCCCGCGCCCGTCCGGGTGACCGGCCCCGGCTACCGGCCCGGCGACGACCCCGACCACCACGTGCGGGGCGGCGCGCCCGGCACGCTGTTCGACGTCGTCGTCCACAGCCGGGAGGTCACGCCCGCCCGGCCGCTCCCCTAACCCAGCGGCAGCCGGGCCAGCTCGCCGCGCGACGCCACCCCGAGCTTCGGGTACGCCTTGTACAGGTGGTAGCCGACGGTGCGGGGGCTGAGGAAGAGCTGCGCGCCGATCTCCCGGTTGCTCATCCCCGTCGCCGCCATCCGGACGACCTGGAGTTCCTGCGGCGTGAGCCGCGCGGCCAGATCGTCCGGGGCGGGGCCGGCGGCGAGGCTCTCCCCGGCGGCCCGCAGTTCCGTGCGGGCCCGCTCCGCCCACGGTGCGGCGCCGAGCCGCTCGAACCGCTCCAGCGCCGCGTGCAGCACCGCCCGCGCGTCGTTCCGCCGCCGGGCCCGGCGCAGCCACTCCCCGTACAGCAGCTCGGTGCGGGCGCGCTCGAACGGGATCTTGCTGTCGCGATGCAGGTCCAGCGCGCGCGTGTACGTCTCCTCTGCCCGCTCGTCCGGTCCGAGGAGGGCTTCGCAGCGGAGCGCGACCGCCTCGGCCCACGGCTGCCGCACCTGCGCCGCCCACTCCGCGTACCAGGCCGCCGCGTCCCGGCCGTCGTCCGGGCGCCCGGACCGCACCGCCGCCTCCACCAGGTCGGGCAGGCTCGCGATCGACCCCTGCCGGTGCGGGCCCGCGACCACGTCCGCCAGCCGCCGCAGCGCCTCCTCGTGCCGCCCGAGCCCGAGGTCCAGCAGGCTGCGCGCCGCCGCCGCGTGGACGTCGCTCGGCGGGACGCCCCGCGCGAGGGCCTCCGCGGTCAGCTCGGCGCACCGCGCCTCGTCGCCCTCGATCGCCGCGAGCTGCGCCAGGACCGTCTCCAGGTAGACGCGGATGCGGTGCCGCCCGGTGTCCTCGGCGATCCGCAGGCCCTCCGTCGCGGCCGTCAGCGCCTCCCGGTGCCGCCCGAGGAACACCAGCGTCCGGGACCGCAGCATCAGCACGGCCGGCAGCAGCCCGATCGCGCCCTCGTCGCGGAACCGCCGCTCCAGCAGCGCCGCGTGCTCCTCGGCGCCCGCCACGTCCCCGATCAGCAGGTGCCACATGCCGGCGCGCACCCGGTCGCGGGCGCCGAAGCAGTGCGTCATCCCGTCGATCAGCTCGCGCAGCGCCGCCACGCCGTCCGCGCTCCCCGACTCCCCCAACGGGTTCTGGCCGGGGAACACGCGGGCGAGGGCCGCCAGGTGGTGCCCGTTCGGCAGTCCCGCACCGCGCTCCGCGATGCCCTGCACCGCCGCGAAGTCGCCCGCGTTCGCCGCGGCCGACGCCGCCTGGAAGAACAGGTACCCGGCCGTCATCGGGTCGGTGCCCGCCACGTCCGCCGCGGTGTCGGCGAACAGCCGGTACGCCTCCTTCGTCCGGTCCTGCTCGTCGGCGAGCGTCGCCCGGATCAGCGTCAGCGACGCCCGCGCCACCGGGTCCGCCAGGTCGGGCTCCGCCCGCGCCGCGAGCTCCACCGCCCGCTCCGCCAGTCCCGCGTCCGCCGCGGCCCGCGCCGCCGCCGCCAGCCGCCGCCCCCGCTCCGCCCGGTCGGGGCTGAGGTCCGCGGCGGTCTCGTACATCGCCGCCACCGACGCGAACCCGCCCGCGCTCCGCTCCGTCTCCGCCGCGTCCTCCAGGACCCGCGCGACCTCCTCGTCGGGTCCCGTCACCGAACGCGCCAGGTGGAACGCCCGGTGGCAGCCGTCGGCCCGCTCCCCGTACGCCGCGGCGAGCGCCCGGTGCGCCTCCAGCCTGCGCCGCAGCGGCTCGTCCCCGTACGCCGCCGACCGGATCAGCGGATGCCGCACCTCGATCCGCCCCTCCGCGGTGGTGCGCAGCAGCCCGGCGCGCTCCGCCGGTTCGAGGTCCGCGACGGACGCGCCGAGCCGCGCCGCCGCGTCCGCCACGACCCCGACGTCCCCGAGGTCGTCCGCCGCGACCAGCAGCACGAACAGCCGCGACGGCTCCGGCAGCGCCGCGAGCTGCACGCCGAACGACCGCCGGATCCGCTCGTACGCGGACGAGCCGCCCGCCGTCCCGGGGAACTCCAGCAGCGCGAGCGGGTTGCCCATCGCCTCCGTGAGGACCTCGTGGTGGACGTGCCGCGGCAGTTCGGGCGCGCGGGCGGCCAGCAGCCGCGCCGCCGCGTCCGCGCCGAGCCCGGCCAGCCGCAGCTCCGGCAGCCCCGCCGCCCGGAAGTCCCCCGGCTCCCGCGCCGCCAGCAGCACCGCGATCCGCTCCGCCCCGAGCCGCCGCCCCGCGAACAGCAGCGCCTCCGCCGACGGCCCGTCCAGCCACTGCGCGTCGTCCACCAGCACCACCAGCGGGCGCTCCTCCGCCAGGTCGGCCAGCAGCGTCAGCACCGCCAGGCCCACCAGGAACCGGTCGCCGCCCTCGCCGCCCATCCCGAGCGCCGCGCGCAGCGCCCGCGCCTGCGGGTCCGGCAGCGCGCCGAGACCGTCCAGGTGCCGGCCGAGCATCATGTGCAGGCCCGCGTACGGCATCCCGCTCTCGTACTCGACGCCCGTCGCCCGCAGCACCCGCGCGTCCGCCGCCCGCTCCGCCGCGTACTCCAGCAGCGCGGTCTTGCCGATGCCCGCCTCGCCCCGCAGGACGAGCACCCCGCTGCGCCCGTCCCGGGCCCCGCTGAGCAGCCGGTCGATCACGGCCTGTTCGTCTTCTCGCCCGTACAGCACGATCGCCAGGCTAAGCGCTCGGGGCGCGCCCGGTCGGCCCGGCGGGCGCGCAGGCCCGGCGGGCGCGTCCGAATCGAACGCCGCCCACCGGGTAGCGGTCCCACCATGGACCAGGAGAAGCGCGACCAGGACAAGCCGCTCGCCGACCGGCGCGACGACCCCGGCGAGCCCGAACCCGACTTCGCGGAGGAGCACACGCCCGGCCCCACCGACCCGCCCAACGCCGAGGCCGAGACGCCCGGCGGCGAGGACCAGGGCTACACGCCGCAGACCCGTATCTAGACCGCGTTCACAGCCGCGGAAGGCCCGCTGTCACGGGTGCTCCGCCGGGCCGTTCAGTTCGGCGAGCCGCAGATGGGCCTGTTTGAGCAGTTTCCGCACGCTCAGGGTCTTGCGTGTGCGTGCTTCGTGCGCGAATCGCCGATAGCAGTCGGCCGCTCGCTCGGCGCGGCCCGCGGCCTCGTGGCATGCCGCCTCCCAGAAGTGCGCGGCGACCGCGCTCGGGTCGAGGCGTGCGGCCTTGCGCGCCGCGGCGACCCCGCGCGCCAGGTCGCCCGAGCCGAGTTTCCTGCCGTGCTCGGCCATCGCGGCGGCGAACTCCACCAGTGCGTCGACGTCGTCGGGGTTCTCTCGGACGCCGTCCGCCGCGCGAGCGAGCCGCCGCCCGATCGCGCGGGCCGTCCGCCGTTCCCGCCTGCAGTCAGGGCACAGCGCGGGCGGCTTGCCCGCCACGGACAGTTGCAGGACCTCGTACCAGTGGCGCTGCTGTTCCGCGGGCCAACTGAACGTCGTGCCGCAATTCCGGCAGCGGAGTTCTTGGTCCACGTAGAAGTACTTGGGCGGCCGGCAATGCGGGCAGAACTTCACCTGCCGTGACGGGTCACCGCGTATCGCGCCGGGAGGCAGGTTGGGCCGGAATGCCGGATCGTAGCCGATCGGCGAGCGCCGATAGGGAATCGGCCCGTAGAGCGGATGCTCCTCCCACTGGACGCCGCCGCCGCGCCCACCAGCGGCATCGCCTTGGCGACCGGTGCCGTGCCTCCTCGACCCTCGCGCCATGTGATGGCCCTACCGCAATTCACCCGAATGCGAAATTTGACGCCAAGACGGTAGCACGGCCTTCAAAGAGACGATCGTTATCTGCGGTCGCTCCGCGGCCGTCCGGTCCGGGATCCGCGTGGCGGGCCGCCAGCCGTTAGGCTGATCATGAGCGGCCGTCCCCCCGTTCCGGCCGCCGGTCCCGGAGGTGACGGCCCATGGTCAGCGAGCATGCCCGGACGCGCGACGGCCGGGAGCTCCACCTCGAACGGCACGGCGCGGGCACGCCCGTCGTCGTGTTCGAGTCCGGCGCGGGCGCGTCCCGCAACATGTGGGGCACGGTCGTCCCCGCGATCTCCGGCCGGACCACCGCCGTCGTGTACGACCGCAGCGGCCTCGGCCGCAGCCCAGCCGACCCCGAGCCCCGCCCCCTCGCGCGCCTCGCCGCCGACCTGCGGGACGTCCTCGACCACCTCGGCGACGGCCCGTTCATCCTCGTCGGCCACGACTGGGGCGGCCCGATCGTCCGGACCGTCACCGCCGAGGACCCCGGCCGCGTCACCGGGATCCTCCTCGTCGACCAGGACGACGAGGACAGCGACCACTACTTCATGCCGGGCACCAAGCGCCGGATGCGGCTCAGCGCGCTCACCGACCCGACCGCCGCGCGCCTCGGGCTGTTCCGGTTCGGCATCGGCCGGCTCGCCGCCAAGCTCCCCGAACCGTCCGCGACCGCCCTCCGCGAGGAGGACGGCACCCTCGAAGCCACCCGCGTGCAGATGGCCGAACTCGCCTGCATGATCGACGACCTGCGGCGGCTCCGCGACGACCCGCCGAAGCTCCCGGACGTCCCGGTCACGCTGATCTCCGGCCGCCGCTCCGGCGGCCTCGGCGGCGGGAGCCGGGCCTCCCTCAACACCGCGCACCGCGCCCGCGCCGCGGCCCTCCCGCAGGGGCGCCACGTCGTCGCGGAGAAGTCCGGCTACCTCGTCCCGTTCACCGAGCCGGGCCTGCTCGTCCGCGAGATCTTCCGCATCCTGGACGTCACGCGCTGACGCGCCGGGGCCCGCGGGCCCCGGCGCGTGCGGCGTCAGTCGGGGTGCGGCGGCCGCTGGTCCGGCGGCGTCCCGCCGCCCTCGCCGCCGCCCTTGCTCCCCTTGTCCGTGCCGTGCGCGTGGCCCTTCCCCCGGGTCGTCTTCGGGTCCGTGGCCTCCGGCGCCGGCTCGTTCGTCACGGAGGTCCGCTCGGTACGGCGCATCTCCGGTTGCTGCGGGTTCGGCATGTCATCCCCCTATGCGCTGGACGGCTCGGGACGCAGCGGGTCGTGCCCCACGCTCATCAGCTCGTGCCGCCACCGCTCGTCCCCCGCCTCGTCGGGCGGCGGGTGGTCCAGGTGCTCCTCCACGTAGTCGACGACCTCCTGCATCACCTCGGCGTCCCCGTCGGTCAGGTCCACCTTCCGCTTCCGCAGGATGTCCACGACCCGGGCACCGAGCTCCGACACCCCGGGCCCCTCGCCCGCCTCGGGGAAGGCGTCCTCCCCCGACGCGTCCGTGAGCAGCCAGGTGCGCAGCTCGTCCGAGGTCATGTTGACGAGCCGGTGAAAGTCCTCCCAGGCGATCTCCGCCTCGGCCGATATCCGTTCGCTCATCGGCACCTCCCGTGGACGGTCAAGTCTCCGCCCTACCCGCCCCACCCCGTCCCATTCACCCCTACACGGTAAACGTTCGACCAGTGTCGCGCGTCTTAATCACGTGAACGACTCTGCATATGAGAGCACGACCGGATCGCATGCGCGCCGTAAAAAATTTGGTGCCGTGCCTATGGTTGCTGCGGTCGCCATGGCCGTCACAGTAGTCTGGATCCTCGGACCGGGCGCAAAGTGGTGGCTAGTTAACATTGACGGGGTAGACGTCGAGGGAAAGTCTGCCTTGGCGGGCAAGGATTTGGCAGCCGCACTGGACGCCGTCCGAGGACGGGTTCTCACAGTCATTACGGGGATAGCCGCCGTGGTGGCGATCTATTACACAGCCCTCAACGCCGCATCAGCGCGGCAGTCGGCACACGCAGCGATCAAAGGCGTCAAGGCCACCGAAGAATCACAACTGCGCATGCACGCGCTCACCGCGCAAGGACAGCGCTACGATCGCTTCACCGCGGCTGTCGAACATCTCGGCAACCCCACTCCAGCAATACGACTTGGCGGTGTTCATGCTCTTGCTCGCCTCGCTGACGACTCACCTGAGTTGCGCCAAACCTGCATTGACATCTTGTGCGCCTATCTGCGCCTACCTTACGAACCCAATCCAGATCATAGCCTCTTCGTTGAACAGGACCCGACCCAGCTTGCCGTAGCACGTGCTGATTATCAGGCGCATCGCGAGGTCCGCCACACAATCATCCGCATCATCGCCAGCCGCCTACGAGATGACGCCGTCGTGTCATGGCAGGGCCACGACCTCGACTTCACCAATGTTGTTTTCGACGGCGGCAACTTCCAAGGAGCTACCTTCTCCGGCCAGACTTTTTTTACTGGGGCAACATTCTATTCCGGCCACATAGATTTCGATTACGCATGTTTCACTGACGGCGTAACAGATTTCAGCGAAGCGAAATTTGAAGCCGGCGACATAACATTTTGGAAGGTCCACTTCAAAGGCGCCAACGTTAGATTTTGGCACGCAGAATTTCAGGGGAGTACCGTGCTATTCACAGATGCAATTTTTCATAGCGGCGTAGTCGATTTCACCAACGCGTCATTTAAGCGAGGCGTGGTCAGCTTCCGCGACGCACACTTCGGGGAGGCAACACTGAAATTCGAAGGTGCTTCAGGGAAGCGGCCCAGTGGTCTTCCTGACGACATCGCCTCCGAGTGGCCTTAACATCCGCCTTTTAAAACCCGACCTGCTCAACACGACCCTCACTTTCAAGCGTGCCACGACCGCTCCCAGGCGATCTCCGCCTCGGCCGATATCCGTTCGCTCATCGGCACCTCCCGTGGACGGTCAAGTCTCCGCCCTACCCGCCCCACCCCGTCCCATTCACCGTGACTCGTCCATCTCGTCCGGGTTCGGGAAGAACCAGCCGACGACCTCGGTCGCATCGGGATCCAGCGTGACCATGACGCGGCCGTCGTGGGTGAAGGCCGCGAGAAGGAGGGGCGCGTCGTCCATGTACCGCTCCCACAGGACGCGGCCCTCGGCGTCCACCACCGCGGCGCGGTCGTCGTCGGCGGCCAGCACGCGCAGCCCGCGCGCGGACCAGGCCACGGCCAGGCACGTCCCCGTGATCGGGATGCCGCGCGAGGCCCCGGTCGCCGTCCGGATCACCTCCGCCGCGCCGTCGCCGCCGACCGCGACCGCGCCGCCGTCGTCGGAGAAGGCGAGCAGCCGGGCGCCCGGCACCCCGCTGCGGTGCTCGGCCACGACCTCGCCCGAGGACACGTCCCGGATCACGACCCGGCCGTCCGCCCCGAGGTACGCCAGGCGCTCCCCCCGGTGGTCCAGGTCGGCGCCGCCCCGGACCCGGACGGTCTCCGCGAACACGACCGCGCCCGTCCCGGCCTCGGCCACGACGACGCGCGCGGGGACGGCCTCGTCCGGCTCGGGCTCCCACGGCCGCCCGCTCACCGCGACGACCCGGCGCCCGTCCCCGCTGAAGCGGACACCGGTGAACAGCGTGCCGTCGCCCCAGGCGGGGTCCGCCCCGGCGGACCAGGCCACGGTCATGCCGTCCGTCCGCCAGACGACCACCTTCAGGTCGGTCGACGCCGCGACCGCGACCAGCGAGCCGTCCGGGGAGAACGCGATCTCGTGGCCGTCGCCGACGAAGCGGCGCTCCTCCTCCAGGTCGCGCCAGTACCGCGTTCCGGTCTCGGTCTCGAAGAGGGTGAACCGGCCGCTCTCGGTGTTCCCCTGGGACGCCGTGGTCATCGCCACCCGCTCCAGGTCCGGGGACGCCGCGACGGCCACGATGCCCGAGGAGAAGTCCGGACGCTCGTCGGGTTCGTCCACCGGCCCCTCGTAGGAATCCGGATCCTCCGACCACTCGGGGTCCGCGTAGAGCGGTCGCCGGCGGTCCGACGCGTCGTCGGCCATGATCCTCCCGGTGTCGCTAGGGCTTAGGCTCGGACCACCATGTCGGACCTGCTCGGAATCAACCACCTGACGCTCCCCACGACCGACCTCGACCGGCTCGTCGCCTTCTACACGGGCCTGCTCGGCGCGACGCTCGCCTTCGAGCGCGCCGCGACCGCCGGCGCCCCGCGGATCGCCGCCCTCGACGTCGGCGGCGCCGACCACCTGATGGCCGTCGAGACCGCCGACGCCCCCGGCACCGGCCTCGACCCGCTCCAGGGCGCGGGCTGGGGCCTGCGCGTCCCCGACCACGCGCACCTCCGCGACCTGCGCGACCGCCTCCGCGCCGCCGGGCACCCGGTCGGCGAGATCGAGACCCTGCCCGCGCAGTGGACGATGACGGCCCGCGACCCCGACGGCCGCCCCGTCGACATCCGCGCCCACCGCCCCCGCCCCTGACCGCGCGCCGCGGGACGCCGAGCCGAACGGCCCGGAGTCGTTGAGGCAGTAGGTGCAGTTCAGTGGGCGGGCCACTCCTCGGCCAGGAGCGCGTACGAGAGACCGTCGAGCCATCCCTTGGTGCGGTGGAGCGAGTCTTTCACCGTGTGCTGTTCGCGGCGCATCCCGACCCGCTCCATCAGCCGCCACGAGGCTTCGTTGTCGTAGAAGCAGTCCGCGTGCAGACGGCGCAGGCCGAGATTCTTGAAACAGATGTCGATGAGGGCGCGTACCGCTTCGGTCGCGTACCCCTTGCCGCCGTAGGCGGGGTCGAGCGTCCACCCGAGCTCTCCCTGGACGCCTTTCGCCTGGTCAGCAACCTCTGCCTGGGCCCACGCGTCCTCGACCCCCAGTGTCAGGTCGCCGATCACCCGGCCGTCCAGTTCGATGACGAGCAGGTTCGCGAGCCGCTCCTCGTCAAGGAAACGCTCACGGTAGACGTCGTAGGTCTCTACTGCGGCCGTGACCCATTCGCTGGTCTCCGGAAGCTGCCGGAAAACCCAGGTCGCGTCCAGATCTTCGGGGGCGGCCCGACGCAACAGCAGTCGGTCGGTGACAATCGGCCAGTCCAGTTTGTCGAGGGGATGGCGCATGGCCTCATGCTGGCAGCGGGCTGTGGCGACGCACAAACGAAAATCCACCTCGTCGGTATGGCCCCTCGCCCCCGACCGCTCTACGGCGCGCACTTCGCCCAGACGAGCTTCCCGCCCTCCACCAGCGGACGGATGCCCCACGTGTCGGTGAGCTGAGCGACCATGAACACGCCCCGCCCGCACGTCGCCGCGTGGTCCTCCGGCAGGACGACCGGACGCCCGCCGCCCCCGTCCCACACCTCGATCACCGGCCGCCCGTCCCGCTCGTCCCGGAACACCCGCACCACGATCGGCCCGTCCCCGTGCTGCCACGCGTTCGTGACGAGCTCGGACACGATCAGCCGCGCCGTGTGGTCGTCCCCGATCCCCCACTCCCGGAACCGCTCGGCGACGAACCGCCGCGCCGCCCCCGGCGCCCGCTCCGACGGCTCCAGCACCACCGTCGGCACCTCGTCCGCCCGCATCGTCGCCGCCATCCCACGCCTCCCTTGACCGCCTTGTCGAATTCCAATGACAGTCAGGCACGAGAGAAGTACTCTGCGTAACAAATCGCAGACCTCAAGAGGCAAGTCGCGACAGCCGTCCCGGATTCAGTTGGGTGTTGGTTGGGCGCGGTTTGCAAGGGAGGATGGGGACATGGCGCCACAGCGCAAGCGCGGGACCGTCTCACCCACGCTGCTCGCCTTCGGCCGCAGGTTCCGGCGGCTCCGCGAGGCGAAAGGCTGGACGCAGGAGTCCGTGGGGCGCCGCGCGAACGGCGGCCAAGGAGTGAAACCCCAGTACATCGGAGCGGTCGAGAACGGCCGCACGCGCTGCACACGCGAGTTCGCCGAGACGATGGACCGCGCCCTGGAGGCGGACGGCGAACTCCTCGACCTCTACGACGACCTGGTCAAGGACGCCACGTTCCCCACCTGGTTCGACTGGCACACCGTCGAACCCGAGGCCGTCATGCTCCAATCGTACCAACCGCTGCTCATTCACGGCCTGCTCCAAACGGCCGATTACGCGTCCGCCCTCCTCAAGGGCAACAAGGAGGCCGTGGAGGCCCGCCTCAACCGCCAGAGCATCCTCACCAGAGAAGACCCGCCTCCGCCGAACTTCTCCGTTCTGCAAGATGAAGTCTCCCTGCATCGCCTCGTCGGCAGTCCGGAGGTCATGAAGGAGCAACTTGAGCAGGTCATCTACCAGGCCGAACGAGGTGTCGTCACAGTCCAAGTCGTCCCGAGCCGAGGAGAACACCTCGGAAACGTCGGCGCGTTCAGCCTCGCTACCCTGGCCGACAGAAGCGAAATCGCGTATGCGGATATGGCCGCACGCGGCCTGACCCTCAGCGACCCCGACGACATCGCAACGATCAGCAGCACGCTGATATCCATCCGGGCGTTGGCACTCCCCTCGGACCAGTCGCTCGATGTAATTCGTAAGGTGGTGCAAGAAAAATGGACCTGACCAAGGCCGCTTGGCGTAAGAGCAGCTACACCGGCCCCAACGGCGGCGACTGTGTTGAGCTGGCTTCATTCGCCGAGACGGTCGCCGTCCGGGACAGCAAGGACCCGGACGGGCCCATGCTCGCGGTAGACCGACGGGCCTTCGCCGAGCTTCTCACCAGCATCAAGGCGCAGTCGTGAGCGCTGGCGCCCTTACCTGGCGCAAGGCCAGCCGCAGTACCAACAATGGCGGAAACTGCGTGGAGTTGGCTTCGTTCGCTGAGACGGTCGCCGTCCGGGACAGCAAGGATCCGGAGGGGGCTCGGCTGCTTGTGGAGCGGGCGGCGTTCGCTGCGCTGCTGGTCGAGGTCAAGTCCGGGACGACGGGCTGAGACGGCGGAAGCCCCGCCGGGACCTTGGGTGGTCGGAGGTCCCGGCGGGGCTGGTCCGGCGTGCGGGCGCTCGGCTGCCAGGCGCCGTCCTGCCGCTCCGTCAGCGCGTGTCGGCCTGCGCCGCGGGCGCCCCCAGCACGCCGAGCACCGTGAACGCCCTGACCAGCGCCGTGGCCAGGCCCCCGATGCGGCGCCGCGCGTTCCCCCGTCGGCCGCCGTTCTCGTCACCGCGCATGGTCGGTCGCGATCCTCCTCGCGCTGGGAGCGCCCGAGCGGGCACGCGATCCATTGATCACGGTCGGCCAGTCTGCCGCGCGGTGGCGGCGAAGCCAATAGATCATTGATCGACGTCAGAGGCGGATTGATCGGGCCTTCCAGATCAATCGGGCGGGGCCGTTGGTACAGTGCCGCGGATGGTGACCGGGGGGAGGTCGTCGGCGGGCCTGCAGAACGCGCCGGGCGCGCATCAGCTCCAGTTGTTCCTAGTGCTGGCGGAGGAGCTGCACTTTCGGCGGTCGGCGCAGCGCGTGTTCATGTCGCAGTCGGCGTTCTCCCAGCAGATCAGCGCCCTGGAGCGGCGGCTCGGGCTCGACCTGGTGGAGCGGACGACCCGGCGGGTGGCGCTCACGCCCGCGGGGGCCGCGCTGGTCCCGTACGCCCGTGCTGTCGTGGACGCGACGGCCGAACTGCAGGCGGCGGTCGCGGCGCTGGAGCGTCCGCCGGAGCGGCTCGTCGTCGGCGCGTTCGAGGCGATCACGGCCGTCGAGCCGGTGCCCACGATGATCAACGAGCTGCGGGCCCGGCACCCCCTGGTCGAGGTCGAGTTCGTCCGGACCGGGTTCGCGGACACCGTCCGGACGCTCCTGGACGGCGAGGTGGACGCGGCGCTCCTGGCGCTGCCCGTCCCCGAGGGGATCCAGACGCTGCCGCTGGCGAGCGGCCCGCGGTGCGCGGTCATGGCCGAGGCCGATCCCCTCGCCGGCAAGGGGCCGCTGACCGTGGCCGACCTGGCGGACCGCCCGTTCATCGGCTTCTCCCCCGACATCCCGAAGGTGTTCCGCGACTTCTGGTCGGTCGACCCGCGTCCGGACGGCTCGCCGATCCGGTACACGTCCCACGAGGTCGCCGACTACGAGTCGGCGCTGTCGGCGATCGCGCTGGGCGAGGGGATCGAGTTCGTCCCCGAGGTGGCCCGGTACCTGTATCCGCGTCCGGGCGTCGCGTACGTCGAGGTCACGGACCTGGAGCCGTGGACGATCGCGCTCGCGTGGCGTCCCGAGGACCGGGACGCGCCGGGCGTCGCCGCGTTCCGCCGCGCCGCCCGCACCGCGCTGGAGGACCGAGCATCATGGGGCGGGTGAACGACGTCGATCACGAGCTGGTGCGGGCGGCCGGGGAGGTGGCGGCGGCCCATGAGCGGGACGACGACCACACGGTGGCGGCGGCCGCGCGGGCCGGGGACGGCCGGATCGTCACCGGGATGAACGTGTACCACTTCACCGGCGGGCCGTGCGCGGAGCTGGTCGTGATCGGCGCGGCGGCCGGGCAGGGCGTCCGGGACCTGCGGACGATCGTCGCCGTGGGCGACGGCGGGCGCGGGGTGCTGCCGCCGTGCGGCCGGTGCCGGCAGGTGCTGCTCGACTACTTCCCGGCGATCGGCGTGATCGTCGGCGCCCCGGGCGCGCTGCGGACGGTGCCGATCCGCGACCTGCTGCCCGAAAGCTACGTCCACGCCGACCACCAGGGCTGACGGCCCGCTCCCGGTTCAGTCGGACGGGACGGGTAGGGGCCCGGGGTCGCCCTTGGCCGGGGCGACCAGGAGGCCGACCGAGTTCGAACTGCGCATCCACGCTCCGGTGACGCGGCGGTCGGCGGCGGGGCGCCACAGCTGCGGCGGCTCCCACATGGAGCCGGAGCCGT
Source organism: Actinomadura sp. WAC 06369 (assembly GCF_003947565.1). Taxonomy (NCBI): domain Bacteria; kingdom Bacillati; phylum Actinomycetota; class Actinomycetes; order Streptosporangiales; family Thermomonosporaceae; genus Actinomadura; species Actinomadura sp. WAC 06369. The sequence goes on from NZ_QHJN01000033.1 coordinate 49,258, forward strand.
CGGGGTTGAACGCGCCGATGGTGAAGGCGGCGCCGAGTCCGCGGCGGCGCAGGTCCGCGAGGGCCTCCCCGACGGTCCGGCCGGTGAGGTCGAGGCTCGCGGGACGGTCGCCCGCGGCCGGGTAGGCGTCCGTGTACACCTCGCCGGGGCGGGCCGCGCGGCCGATGAGGATGTCGGCCCCGTGCCGGCGGTACAGCTCGCCGCCGAGCCCGACCTTCAGCGCGCAGACGTCCTGGCCGGGCGTGCACTCCAGCTCGGTGCTGTGGGTGCCCGTCACGCCGCCCGGCGGCGGCTCGCCCACGGGCTCCGCGCGCAGGGCCCGCACCTGGACGAAGTCGCGTTGGCGGCGCGGCGACACGGGGACGACGCGCAGCCGGACGTCGAGGCCGAACCGGGCGAACGCCTCGCGGAACTCGCGCTGGTCGGCGTGGGCGTCCTTGACCCGCACCTCGAACATCTCGCCCTCGACGTCGATCGCGACCGCGGCGTTGGCGTAGCTGCGCAGCGGCTCGGACTCCCAGCCGGTCAGGCCGGCGACGAGCGCGGCCGCGACCGCGGTGACGGTGACGGCGCCGGCCGCGAGCCGGAGGGCGAGGCGGCGCCGCCGGGGCGGCGCGGGCTCGCCGGACAGGACGGCGGCCAGCAGCTCGCGGCCCGCGGGCCCGGTCGGCTCGCCGGTGACCTCGTCGTCTCGCACCGGGGCCAGGCCCGCCACGAGTTCGTCGATCCGGGACGTCATGTCAGTTCACTCCTCGAAGAACGGGCCGGGTGGGCGGCGGCGCGGGGCCGGGCGGCGGCCGACGGGTCGTCGACGCCGGCGGCGCGCAGGGCGCGGGCGAACCGCCCGCGGGCGCGGTGCAGGCGGATGCCCACCGCGTTGCGGGAGCACCCCAGCACCGTGGCGATCTCCGCGTGGGACAGGCCCTCCCAGGCGACGAGCGCGAGCAGTTCGCGGTCGCGGTCCGGCAGCGCGCGGAACACGTCGGCGACGGCCGGGCCGTCGCCGCCGGGCGCGGGGCGCGGCGGCGTCCCGGCCGACAGTTCCGCGCGCAGCGCCGCGGCCTTGATCGTGTTGCGGCGCGCGCCGCGCCGCTGGTTCGCCAGGACGCGGTGCGCGACCCCGTACAGCCACAGGCGGGCCTGGTCGCCCGCGGGCATCTCGGCGGCGCGCCGCCAGGCGATGGCGAACGTCTCGGCGACGACGTCGGCGGCGTCCTCGGGGGAGTCGCAGCGGCGCAGGGCGTAGCCGAGCAGGGGTCGGTAGGTGGCGGCGTAGACCGCCGTGAACTCGTCCTCACCCATCGGTGGTCTTCGGCATGTCGGCTCCTCGGTCGGGGATCGCCCGTACATGTCCGGACCTCCGCCGATCTTTCACGGCGGCGGACGGGGACGGGCGGTCGCCGGCGCCGGTCAGCCGACGATGCGGCGGATCAGCGCCTCCCAGCCGTCGCAGAGCAGGCGCCCGGCGTCCGGTTCCAGGGGCGTGAGGTGCTCGGACGCCGACAGGGTCAGCAGCAGCGGCCCTTCGAGCGCGGCGGTGAGCTGCACCGCGACGCCGTCCATGGCGGGCATCCGCACCCCGGCCTGGTCGAGCAGGACGCGGAGGTGGAGCCGGGTGCCGTCCGCGGCGACGGCGACCGGGCGGTCGCGGTCGTGGGCGGCGCGGGCGATGTCCAGGTGGTCGAGGAGGAAGGCGACGCGGGCGCGGCCGTAGGCGACGAGGCGGTCGACCGGGTCGGCGCCGGGGCCGAGCGGCGGCGGGCCCGCCAGGACGCGTTCCTGGAAGCGCCGCTCGTCCGCGTCCATCAGCGCCCGGAAGATGCCCGCGCGGGAGCCGAAGCGGCGGAAGACGGTGCCCTTGCCCAGGCAGGCGCGCTCGGCGAGGCCGTCCATGGTCACTTTCGCCACGCCGTGCTCCGCGATCATCTCGCGGGCCGTCGCCAGCAGGTGCTCGCGGTTGCGGGCCGCGTCGGCGCGTTCGCCGCGCGGCTTCCCGAAGGGGACGACGGACGGGGCCACGCGGACAATCTACCGCCGGGAATGAAAGCGGGGTAAAGTCCGCTTAGTGTCCGAAAGGCCGCGGCGCAGCGCCGCGTCCCGCTATCGAGGAGTGCCATGAACCTGTTCCGCCTGGACGCCAGCATCACCCCGGGGGCGTCCGCGTCCGCCGAACTCGCCGACATCGCCGAGGCCGAGTGGACCGCCGCGCACCCGGACGCCGCGGTGACCCGCCGCCACCTCGGCACCGACGCGCTGCCCGCCGACGCCTGGACGCTCGCCGTCACCGCCGGATTCGTGCCCGAGCAGGAGCGCACCCCCGCCCAGCTCGAAGCCCTCGCGCTGGGCGCGTCCCTGGCGGCGGAACTGCGCGACGCGGACGCCGCGATCATCGCCGTCCCGCAGTACAACTACGGCGTTTCGCAGCACTTCAAGACCTGGGTGGACCTTGTGATCGCGGGCTGCTCCCCCACCGAGCCGCTGCTCGAGAACACCCCCACCGCGCTGGTCACCACGCTCGGCGGCGGCTACGGCCCCGGCGCCCCGCGCGAGGGCTGGGACCACTCCACCCCCTACCTGGAGCGCGTCCTCGGCGACATCTGGCAGGCCGACCTCACGGTGATCAAGCGGGAGCTGACCCTCGCCGCCACCACCCCCGGCATGGAGGAGCTGCGCGGCATCGCGCGGGAGCACCACGCCGCCGCCGTCGCCGGCGCCCGCGGCTTCGGCGCCCGCGCGCTCGCCGCCTGACGCCCCGCGCGCGGGACGAACCGCGCCGTTCGTCCCGCGTGCGACCGGGGTAAACTTCGCGGGCGCCTGGAGGTGGCCGGACGCTCCTCAGCGGACGCCGACGCCCGGCGGGCGCCCGCACACCGCACCGCGAGCTGAGGAGCGTCGATGGAACTCGTCCACTCGGGCAAGGTCAGGGACGTCTACGCCGACGGGGACGAACTGATCCTCGTCGCGTCCGACCGGGTCAGCGTGTACGACGTGGTGCTGCCGACGACCGTCCCCGACAAGGGCAAGATCCTCACGCAGCTGTCGCTGTGGTGGTTCGAGCAGCTCGGCGACATCATCCCGAACCACGTCGTGTCCGCGACGGACGTGCCGGACGAGTGGGAGGGCCGGGCGATCCGGTGCCGCCGGCTGTCGATGCTGCCCGTCGAGTGGATCGCCCGCGGCTACCTCACCGGCCTCGGGCTGAAGCAGTACGAGAAGGACGGCGCGGTGTCCGGCATCGCGCTGCCGGACGGCCTCGTCGAGGCGTCGAAGCTCCCCGAGCCGATCTTCACCCCGACGACGAAGGCCGTCGAGGGGCACGACGAGTTCATCACGTTCGACGACGTCGTCGCGGAGATCGGCGCCGACACCGCCGAGCGGCTCCGCGACGTGACGCTCGCCGTCTACCGGCGCGGCGCCGAACTGGCGCGGGAGCGCGGCATCATCATCGCCGACACCAAGCTCGAGTTCGGCCGCGCCGCCGACGGGACGCTCGTCCTCGGCGACGAGGTCCTCACGCCCGACTCGTCCCGCTTCTGGCCCGCCGACTCCTACGAGCCGGGACGCGCGCAGCACTCCCTCGACAAGCAGTTCGTCCGCGACTGGAGCAGCACCCTCGACTGGGACCGCACCCCGCCCGGCCCCGAGATCCCGCAGGACGTCGTCGACGCCACCCGCGCCCGCTACATCGACGTCTACGAACGCCTCACCGGCCGCTCCTGGACGTCGTCCTAGCCGAGGAGCCGTCCCGCCCGGATCCGCTCGACCGCCTCCCGGCCGCCGAGTTCGGGCCGGTCGGCGGGGTGGTCGAGGTAGTGGCGGAGGGCGAGGAGCAGCAGGGCCGGATCGGCCCCGAACCGCCCGGCGTGGACGGTCGTCTCCGCGTCCCGGACGCCGAAGTACCGGTACTTCACCCGCGGCCACCACCGGACGCGCAGGTGGGACGCGTCCAGGACCGTCAGGGCGATGAGCTTGTGCTCCTTGCCGCCCTCGCCGGACCGCTCGTAGGGGACGACGCCGTCGATCTCCCGCCACGGCAGGCGCAGGGCCGTCCGGTGCATGCCGCTGCGGACGACCACCGCCTCGGGCGTGAGGAGGACGCCGCGGAACCCGAGCACCCCGACCAGGCAGCGCGGGCTCCAGGCGAGCAGCACGGCGCCGATCAGCAGCAGGATCGGGTCGCCGGCGACGGCGGGATCGGCCGTCCCGGACAGCGCGGCCGAGCCCGCGCCGAAGGCGGCGAGCATCAGCGGCAGGGCGATCCGGTAGGACCACCGCACGGGGAACACGACCCCCCGGTGCCGTTCGCCGCCCGCCCGGCGGGTGGCGAGGGACACCGGCCCGCGGCGGCGGCCGACCCCGAGCACCGCGGGAACGAGCAGCAGGCCCGCCCCGGTGAGCGCGATGGCGGCGCCGCCGAACGGGTCGTCGTCCATGCCCATCGCGTACCCGAAGGCGACGAGCACCCCGCCGGCGCCCGCGAAGCCCGCGAGCCTCGCCCGTCCGTGGCCGGGGCGCATCGACCACTCCGGCGGCCACGGGAGTCCGGTCGGGCTGAGCCGTTCCTCTTCGCTCATGCGGGCGGCCTCTCGACGGGGCCGGGCGCCGGGGCGCACCGGCGAACGGGCAGGGTCCACTTCCCGGCGCACGGTCGGGTGATCTTACGGCGCCGCACCGTCCGCATTTGGACGTCCTAACCGGGGAACCGGCCCGCGCGGATCCGCTCGACCGCCTCCCGGGTGCCGAGTTCGCGCCGGTCGCCGGGGTGGTGGAGGTAGTGGCGGAGGGCGAGCAGCAGCTGAGCCGGGTCGACACCGAACCGCCCCGCGTGGACCTCCACCCGGCCTTCCCCGAACGCCGCCCGCAGCCGGTCCCGGCGGTCGGTGCCGAAGACGTCCGGGTCGACGGGCACCAGGGCGAGGGCCGGGTTGCCCTGCGCCTCGTACACGATGACGTCCAGGACGTCCTCCCAGGCCAGCCGCTCGGAACGGCCGAACAGCGCGGTCCGGACGACGACGAGCCCCGGCGCCAGCACGACGCCCCGGAACCCGGTTCTGGCGGCGGCCGCGACGATGCCCGCGACGACGAGCACGGTTCCGATCGCCAGCAGGACCGGGTCCGCGCCGACCGCCGGGTCCGGGGAGAGGAACATCCCGAGCGCGCCCGCCCCGAAGAGCACGGCGGCCGTCGCCGTGGCCGGACGGACCTCGCGCCGGACGGGGAAGGCCGCACCGGAGACCCGCTCGTCGCCGTCCTCCAGGACCGCGACGAAGACCGCCGACCGGTCCGTCCCGACCCGCACAACGAACGAGACGAGCAGCACCCCGACACCGAAGGGCACGAACGCCCACGCCATGTGGGCGTCCTCGGGTGCCGTGGGCCACGCCGCGAACAGGCCCGCGAAGGCGAGCAGCACGACCCCGACCGCGGCGAAGACCGCACTGCGCGTCCGTCCGTGCCTGCGGATCCCGGACCACTCCCGCGGCCAGGGCAGACCGGTCGGGCTGAGCCGTTCGCGTTCGCGCATGCCTGCGGCCTCTCGACGGGCCGGGCACGAGGGCGCACCGGCGGACGGGCGGGATCGGATCCCCGGCGCACCAGTCGGGTGATCGTACGGTGCGGCGCCCGCCGCCGTGCGCGTTCTGTCCGGTTACGGCCGGGCGGCGGTCAGCGGACGAGCGCGAAGAACTTCCGCAGGTCGGCGGCCAGGGCGTCCGGGCGGTCCATCGCGATGAAGTGGTGGCCGCCCGGGTTGTCGTCCGGCCAGTGGACGATCGTGTTGTCGCGCTCGGCGAGCCTGCGGATGCCGGGCGGGCCGCTGTAGACGCCGGTCGGGACGAGGTCCTGCCCCTCGGGCCACCCCGACTCGGACGTCCCGTAGTACGGCCACGCGGCCGTCCCGAACGACCGCGTGAACCAGTACAGGCTGACGTTTGCGAGGATCAGGTCGCGGTCGAGCGCCTTGTCGGCCGGGACGTCCGTGACGTTGAAGTCCTCGAACTTCTGCATCATCCAGGCCAGCGCCGCCGCCGGGGAGTCGTCCCACCCGTACGCGAACGTCTGCGGCGCGGCACGCTGGATCGCGTGGTGGTCGACGCCGCCGGTCGACCACTGCTGCATCATCTCGTAGTGGGCGCGCTCGTCGGGCGTCATGTCCGGGACGTCCGTCTCGGTGGGGAAGCCGAGGCCGGCGATGACGTACACGCCCGCGACGTGCTCCGGCGCGGCCTTCGCGACCTCCGGCGCGACGTAGGCGCCGAGGTCGCCGCCCTCCACCCCGTACCGGTCGTAGCCGAGGCGGCGCATCAGCTCCGCCCACATGCGGCCGACGCGCGCCACGCCGAAGCCGGTGTCGCGGGGCGCCGCCGAGAACCCGTAGCCCGGGACGGACGGGACGACGACCTGGAAGTCCGGCAGGTGCCCGATCAGGTCGACGAACTCGACGAACGAGTTCGGCCAGCCGTGCGTCAGCAGCAGCGGCAGGGCGTCCGGATCGGCCGACCGGACGTGCAGGAAGTGCACGTCGTGCCCGTCGATCTCGGTCATGAACTGCGGGAACCCGTTGAAGCGGGCCTCCTGGGCGCGCCAGTCGAACCCGGTGCGCCAGTACTCGGCCAGCTCCTCCAGGTAGGCGACCGGGACGCCGCGGCTCCACCCCTCGCCCGGGAGCTGCCGGGGCCACCGGGTGCGCGCGAGCCGCTCGTTCAGGTCGTCCAGGTCGGCCTGCGGGACGTCGATGCGGAACGGCCGAACGGTCATGTGTCCTCCTCGGTGCTGATGGTCCCAAGGTAGAGTCGGTTTAGGTCAACTCCTGGCCTCAACTTCACGGATTCCGGAGACCATGACGGACACCCCCGGGCGGCTCCTCACCCTGCTGTCGCTGCTCCAGACGCCGCGCGAATGGCCCGGCGGCGAACTCGCCGACCGGCTCGGCGTCAGCCCCCGCACGGTCCGCCGCGACATCGACCGGCTGCGCGGCCTCGGCTACCCCATCGAGGGCACCACCGGCCCCGACGGCGGGTACCGGCTCGTCGCCGGGACCGCCATGCCGCCGCTGCTGCTCGACGACGAGGAGTCCGTCGCGATCGCCGTCAGCCTGCGCACCGCCGCCTCGAACGCGGTGGACGGCATCGGCGACGCGTCCGTCCGGGCCCTCGCCAAGCTGGAGCAGGTGCTTCCCGCGCGGCTGCGGCGGCGGGTCGCCGTGCTGAACGCCGCGACCGTCGCGATGCCGCACCCCGGCGGCGGGTCCCGCGTCGACCCGGACGTCCTCGCCGCCGCCGCGGCCGCCATCGCCAACCGGGAGGCGCTGCGGTTCGCGTACGTGAAGGCCGACGGCGCCGAAGGCCGCCGGAAGGCCGAACCGTACCGGCTGGTCGCCGCGGGCCGCCGCTGGTACCTGCTCGCCCGCGACACCGAGCGCGACGACTGGCGGATCTTCCGCGCCGACCGGATCCGGGACCCCCGCCCCACCGGCCAGCGGTTCGCGCCCCGCGAGATCCCCGGCGGGGACGCCGTCGCGTTCGTCACCGACCGGATGTACGCGCTCGCGCCCGTCCACACCGCGACGGTCACCCTGCGGGCCCCCGCGGAGGAGGTCCGGGTCGGGCTCGGCGCCGACCCCGCCGACGTCACCCCCCTCGACGAGCGGACCTGCCGCCTCGACACCTACGCCGACACCCTGCCGTGGCTCGCCGCCCGGCTGCTCATGCTCGGCTGCGACTTCACCGTCCACGGCCCGCCCGAACTCGTCGAGCACCTGCGCGAACTGGGCGGCCGCGCCACCCGCGCCGCCGGATGACGAGCCGGGGTGCGGGCCCGCACCCCGGCTCGTCCCGCGTCAGCGTCCCTGCAGGGAGCGGACGTTGTCGCCGAACGTCCAGCCCTTCGACCCGTCCCAGTTCAGCGACCAGGTCATCAGGCCCTTCAGCCGCCCGCCGTAGTGGTTCCACGCCTGCGCGACCAGGCCCGGCGGCAGGTGCCCGCCGCCCGCGCCGGGCTGCGCGGGCAGCCCCGGCACCTGCCGGTCGTACGGCACCCGGATCGTCGTGCCCTGGACGACCAGCCCGGCGTCCAGGCAGTCGGTCTGCTTCACGAACCCCTCGACCGTCCCGGCGGAGTACGAGTCACCGGAACACCCGTACATGGAGCCGTTGTAGTACTGCATGTTCAGCCACCACAACCGGCCGTTGTCGGCGTACTTCTTGACGATCGGCAGGTATGCGCCCCAGATCGACCCGTAGGTGACGCTGCCGCCGGTCACGTACGCGGTCTCCGGCGCCATCGTCAGCCCGAAGCCCGCCGGCATCCGCGCGAGCACCCCGTCGATGATGTGCACCAGGTTCGCCTGCGACGCCGACAGGGTGCCGATGTCGCCGCTCCCCGTCAGCCCCGTCTCGATGTCGATGTCGATCCCGTCGAAGTTGTACCGCCGCAGGATCGGCACGATCGTCTCGACGAACCGGTCGGCGACGGCCCGCGACGACAGGTCGATGCCCGCCGCCGCCCCGCCGATCGACATCAGCAGCGTGAGCCCCGCCTCCTTCGCGGCGCACATCTCCGCGGGCGTCGCGACCCTGACCGTCGCGTCCATCCCGTCCTCCCACAGGACGGTGCCGTCCGAGCGGATCACCGGGAACGCCATGTTCACCACGTTGTACCCGTGCCGCCCGATCTCCGGGTCGGTGATCGGCGTCCAGCCGAACGGCGGATGCACGCCGTTGGCCGCGCCGTCCCAGTTCTCCCAGTACCCCTGGAGCACCTTCCCGGACGGCTTGCCCGCCAGGGCGCAGTCGTCCTCCTCACCGGTCGGCGGCGTCCCCTCGCAGGCGCCGATGTCGCGCCACAGGGTCGGTGTGGACGCCGGACTCCACCCGGCGCCCGGGTACGCGGTGTGCGACGAGACGGCCTCGTACCCGCGCCCCTCGAAGGACACCTTGGTACCGGCCGTGTACGCATTGCCTTCGGCCCACGCGGGATACGTGCACGCGGTCAAGGGCGCGGCGGACGCGCGGAGCGGGAACGCCACCACGGCCAGTGCGAGGACGAGCGCGGCGAGCGCGGGCCACGGACATGTTCGGGACTTCATCGGGCTCCTCGGCAGACGGGAATACTGAGGAGCCGGCACAGAGCCACGCGGTCCCGCGTGCGGGACCCTCCCAGGCGCAAGGCGCACTGCCGGCCGGGACGCCACCGCCACGGTAACCCGCCGCGCCCGCCCCGGAAAGGCCCTACCTGTCCGCCATGTGCTCGGCGATCCGGTCGGTCTCCGCCGCCAGCCGGTCCCGCACCTCCGTCAGCGCCCGGATCCGCTCGTTCAGCGCCCCCAGCCGCTCGGAGTAGATCCGCAGCAGATCGACGCACTCCCCCGACGGCGGCTCGCCCCGCCCCAGGCAGCCGACGAACATCGCGACGTCGTCCGTGTTCAACCCGAGCCGCAGCAGCCGCGCGATCTCGCGCACCAGCCCGACGCTCTCCGGCCCGTACACCCGGTACCCGTTGTGGTCCCGGTCCGCATGCACGAGCCCCTGCTCCTCGTAGTACCGCACCGCCCGGGTCGACACCCCCGCGCACCGCGCCACCTCACCGATCCGCATCTCGCCTCCCCACGAGCGCCGCGGCGAACAGAACCAGCGACAGCCCCGCGCATCCCGCCGCCGCGACCGGCACCGCCGCCGCGCCGCCCGCGCCCAGCGCCAGCCCGCCGACGCCGCCGGCGAGCGAGAACCCGAGGTACATGCAGGCATTGTTCACCGCGAGCAGCTCCCCCGCCGCGTCCGGCCCGCCCCGATCGAGCAGCCACGCCTGCGTCGCGGGCGCGATCCCCCACGTCACGAGCCCGTAGAACACGAACACGGCCCCCACGACGACCGCCGGATACGGGCCGCCCGCAGCGCCGAGGACGGCCATCGACGCCGGCGCGGCCGCCCACGCCGCGAACGCCCGCCTCCAGAGCCTCGGCGCGCCGATCGCCGTCAGCCCCCGGCACGTCTACCCCCACGGCGACCTCGCGC
>NZ_QHJN01000314.1:0-4319 GCF_003947565.1 Actinomadura sp. WAC 06369
GGTGGGAGGTGGCGGTCGCGTGCCCGCCGGACGGCGACCTGCCGGGGCGCTGCGTGGCGGCCGGGGTGCCGTGGTTCAACTGGGACGCGGGGCGCGCGCCCGGGGCGGCGGCGGTGCGGGAAGCGATGGCGCTGCGGCGGCTCGTGGCCGGGTTCCGGCCCGACGTCGTGCACCTGCACTCGTCCAAGGCGGGCCTCGCCGGACGGCTGCTGCCCGGGCCGCGCCGGACGCCGGTGATCTTCCAGCCGCACGGGTGGTCGTGGCTCGCGGCGACCGGACGGCAGCGCGCGCTCAGCCTCGCGTGGGAGCGGCTCGCGGCGCGCCGCGCGGACGCGCTGGTGTGCGTCGGCGCGGGCGAGTTGGGGGAGGGCGTGCAGGCGGGGGTGCGCGGCGCGTACCGGCTCATCCGCAACGGCGTCGACCGGACCCGGTTCGCGTTCGCGTCGGACGCCGGGCGGGCGGCGGCGCGGGCGCGGCTCGGGATCCCCGCGGCGGTCCCGCTCGCGGTGTGCGTCGGGCGGCTCACCCGGCAGAAGGGGCAGGACGTGCTGGTCGCGGCGTGGCCGGACGTCCGGGCACCTCCACACGCCGTGCGGGCATTAGTCGGTGATCGTCTGGTAGGCGACGTCGTGCGCCATGATCCAACTGTGCATTCCCCGGATGTATTCGGGATTGTCGGAATTGCGGAACAGGCCCCATTCGGCGAACGAGAGGGGCTTTCCGCGGGCCCGCGCGAACTCGGCCTGGTCGCGCAGCCCGTACGGTTCGTTCACGTAATGGTCGAATGTCGTCCCGTGCGGCTGGTCGTAGCTGTCGGAGCCGATGATGTCGACGACGTCGTCGCCCGGATAGCACTTCGGCCACGGAATCGCGTCGCGCCCTCGGCTCGGCGTGAAATCGAACCGGAAGTTCGTGTCCGGAACGGCCCGCATCGTCTTCACGATGCTCCGCCAGTACGCCTTCCACGCGTCCGGGTCCGGGGCGCACCGGCCGGTGTAGCTGGTGCCGTTCATCTCCCAGCCGAGGACGATCACGGCGTCCCCGGCGCCGGCGGCGGCGAGCCGCTTCGCGAGCGTCCGGTAGTGCCGGTCGAACCGGCCCTTCGCCCCGTGGCGGAGGAGCATCGACATGACCGGGGACGGCATCCACTCCTCGTTCGCCGCCATCATCGGCACGTTCAGCACCAGCATGCGGCGGGGATCGGCGTTCGCCCAGCGGGCCCACGGCCCGATGATCCCCGCCGGGCCCTCGATGGCCGCCCAGCCGTCGCCCGGCAGGTAGGTGCGGCCGACGGTCACGGCCGAGCCGAGCCAGTCGGCGAAGTGCGGGACGCGCGCGACGCCCTCCTCGCCCGAGCCGAGGAACGCCCCCAGCGGAACGTATTTCTCCTTTGTCTCGGACGACTGCGCCCGCGGAAATGTCGGAAGCGCCGGGAAAACCGCGGTCGACGCGTTCAGCGCGATGAGCGTCACCGTGGTGGTTAGCGCGACGGAGAGCGGGCAGAACGGTATAGGTCGTTTACGTGATCGCCGCGACGGCCGTCCGGATGAATGGATATCCGTTGCTCGCATGCGTATCCTTATGCCCGGTCGAATACAACCCGAACAAAACGGCAAAGTGTTCGATGGCAAATTTTACTCAGCGACAAGGAAGGCCGCCGTGCGCCGCGACCCGCAGGAACGGGCCCGTTGAACGGGACGCCCGCCGAACCCGGTGCGCCCGACCCGAGCGGGGCCCGGCCCGACCTCGACCCCGCCCTCCCGGTCCTGCTGCTGCGCACCGACCACAACCACTTCCACCACGGCACCCTCGGCGCGATCCGCTCCCTCGGACGCGCCGGGGTGCGGGTCCACGCGATCCTGGAGAGCCGCCGCAACCCGGTGGCCCGCTCCCGCTACCTGCACCGCGGCCACCCGTGGGCGCCGCCCGCGCAGCGCCCGTCCGCGCTCCTCGGCCACCTGCGCATGATCGGCGAACGGATCCCCGGCGGCCCCGCGCTGCTCCTCCCGGTCGACGACGCCGGCGCGATCTTCGCCGCCGAGTACGCCGACGCGCTCGCCCCCCGCTTCGTCGTCCCGCCGCAGGACCCGGACGTCCCGCGCCGCGTCGCCGACAAGGCCCGCCTCCTCGCCGCCTGCGAAGAGCACGGCATCCCCGCCCCGGAGTCCCGCGTCCCCGCCGCGCGCGGCGAGGTCGACGACGCCGTCAAGGCGCTCGGCCTGCCGATCATCGCGAAGTGGGCGCGGCCCTGGCTGCTCCCGCGCGGGCTGCGCAGCACCACGCTCGCCCCCACCGCCGACGACGTCCACCGGCTGTTCGCCACGGGCGCCGACCACGACGCGGGCCCGCTCGTCCTGCAGCGCCGCATCCCGCCCGACGGCGGCGACTGGTTCTTCCAGGGCTACTTCGACGCCGCCCGCACCTGCCGGTACGGCGGCGTCGGCCGCAAGCACCTCGCGCACCCGCCGCAGGCCGGGCACACCGTCGCCGGCGAGTGGGTCGACAACCCCGAGGTCCGCGACCTCGCCGTCCGCGCCGCCGGGCTGCTCGGCTGCCGCGGCCTCGTCGACCTCGACTTCCGCCGCGACCCCGCCACCGGCGACTACCGCCTCCTCGACTTCAACCCCCGCCTCGGCGCCCAGTTCCGGCTGTTCACCGACGCGCGGGGCCTCGACCTCGCCCGCGCCCTGCACCTCGACCAGTCCGGCCGCGCCGTCCCGGCCGCCCGGCCGGTCATCGGGCGCACCCTGCTGGTGGAGAACCACTACCTCCGGCAGGCGATCGGCCGGCGGCCGCGCACGGGGGCCCTCCGCCCGCTGCGCTCCGCCGACGAACTCGCCTGGTACGCGGGCGACGACCTGCGGCCCTTCCTCGCGATGGGCCGGCAGAGCGCGCTGCGCGCGGCCGAACGGTTCCGCGACGCGCACCGGGACCGTCCGTCCCGACCCTGATCCGCATCTACACACGGGGGAATTGCACATGAGCGACTCGGCCATCGACGTCGTGATCGTCGGCGCCGGGCCCTACGGGCTGTCGACCGCCGCGCACCTGCAGAACATCGGCCTGGACGTCCGCGTCATCGGCACGCCGATGCAGTTCTGGGACGTCGGCATGCCACCCGGCATGTACCTGAAGTCCGAGCCGTTCGCCTCCAGCCTCGGCGCGCCGCAGCCCGGCATGGCCTTCACCGACCGCAACCCCGGGTGGCGCATCGGCCAGCCGATCCCCCTGGAGACGTTCGTCGCCTACGGCCGCTGGTTCGCGTCCGTGTGCGCGCCCGGCACGACCCCCGGCGAGGTCGTGAACGTCGACCGCGGCGGCCCCGGGTACATCGTCACCCTCGCCGACGGCGAGGAGATCCCCACCCGGACGGTCGTCGTCGCCGTCGGCGTCGGCCCCTTCGCGCACGTCCCCGAGGAACTCACCGGCATGCCGTCGTGGCTCGTCTCGCACAGCACCGACCACAACGACCTCGGGCTCTTCCGCGGCAAGGACGTCGCCGTCGTCGGCGCCGGCCAGTCCGCGCTCGAGACCGCCGTCCTGCTCGCCGACATCGGCGCCCGCCCGCACGTTCTCGCCCGCCGCGTCCGGCTCGACTGGAACCCGCGCCCGAACGAGCGCCGCTCCCTGCCGGAGAAGCTGCGCGGCGGCCCCCGCTCCGGCCTCGGCAGCGGCTACCGCACCTGGCTGTGGGCCGAACGGCCCGGCCTCGTCCGGCACCTGCCGGAGGCGACGCGGCAGCGGCTCGTCCGCGAGACGCTGCCGCCCGCCGGGGCGTGGTGGCTGCGCGACCGCTGCGACGAGCGCATCCGCGTCACCACCGGCGTCCACCTGCTGAAGGCGATCGAGCAGGACGACGGCATCGCCGTCACCACCACCGACCGGCACGGCCGCCGCGACGTCGCCGAGGTCGAGCACGTCATCTGCGCCACCGGCTTCGCGCCGGACCTCGCGCGCCTCACCCTGCTCTCGTCCGACCTGCGCGCGCGCGTCAAGTCCCGCCTCGGCTCGCCCGTGCTGTCCCGCGACTTCGAGTCGTCCGTACCGGGCCTCTACTTCGCGGGCCTCGCCGCCGCCGCGACGTTCGGACCGGTCATGCGGTTCGTGCACGGCTCGGGCTTCGCCGCGCGCCGCATCTCCGGACACATCATCCGCACCACCCCGCGCGGCCGCACACCGCTCCGCCGCCCCGGCACCGTCCCCGGCCCCGACGCCCTCCGCACCTGACGGGCCCCGGGCCACAACGACACCCCACCCACACGACCGCCCGCCCGCACCGGGGCCCGTCAGGTGCGGAGGGCGTCGGGGCCGGGGACGGT
>NZ_QHJN01000315.1:0-4260 GCF_003947565.1 Actinomadura sp. WAC 06369
TCCAGGAACCGTTCGGCGCCGGTCAGGTCGGGGTCGTAGGCGGTCGCGACCCAGGGGGCGGGCGCGGCGGCGGTGATCGCCGCGCGGAACCGGTCGCGGGCGGCGGCGTCGCCGGCGGCGCCGCGGTTGAGGACCGCGACGCTGGCGCGCCGTCCGTGGGCGTCCACGCCCAGGAACACGATTCCGGCGGGGGTCTCCGCCAGGCGCGCCGACAGGCGGAAGGGCCCCAGCTGCGCGGGGTCGCCCGGGGGCAACGGCCTCGACATGGCGGCCACACTAACAACCGCGCCCTACGATCGGCTCCGGAAGGCGCCCCGCCGCGCCCCCGCCGCGGGGCGCGGCGGCCCCGCCGGCGGCCCGGGCGGACGGCGTGTGAACAGGTCGGCCGGGACACGCAGCGTTCCCGCACGAACGGGTACAAGTGATCGCGTAGGGTCGGAAGGCGCCCACGGGGCAGGACGTTGGCAGGACAGTGCCGGTCGGACTAGTGAGGACTCCCACATGACCATCGCCGCCCACGATGTCGACGAGGCCGCGGCACTGCTGCAGAGCACGGTCGCGGAGGTCAAGAAGGTCATCGTCGGCCAGGAGCACATGGTCGAGCGGATGGTGGTGGCGCTGCTGGCGCGCGGCCACTGCCTGATCGAGGGCGTGCCCGGGGTCGCCAAGACCCTCGCGGTGGGGACGCTGGCGCGGGTGGTCGGCGGGACGTTCGCGCGGTTGCAGTTCACCCCGGACCTGGTGCCGTCCGACATCGTCGGGACCCGGATCTACCATCCCTCGACCGAGCAGTTCGACGTGGAGCTCGGGCCGGTGTTCGTGAACTTCGTGCTGGCCGACGAGATCAACCGGGCCCCGGCGAAGGTGCAGTCGGCGCTGCTGGAGGTGATGGCGGAGCGGCAGGTGTCGCTGGGCGGCACGACGTATCCGCTGCCGCGCCCGTTCATCGTGCTGGCGACGCAGAACCCGATCGAGTCCGAAGGCGTGTACCCGCTGCCGGAGGCGCAGCGCGACCGGTTCCTGATGAAGGTGGACGTCCGGCACCCCGGGGCGCACGAGGAGCTGCAGATCCTGCGGCGGATGAGCACGGACCCGCCGGAGGCCGCGCAGGTGCTGGACACCGGGCGGCTGGCGACGCTGCAGGCCGCGGCCGCCGAGGTGTCGGTGCACGAGCTGGTCGCCGACTACATCGTGCGGCTGGTGATGGCGACGCGCGAGCCCGAGCAGTACCGGCTGCCTGACCTGCGCCCGGTGATCGAGATCGGGGCGAGCCCGCGGGCGACGCTGGGGCTGGTGTCGGCCGCGCGGGCGCTGGCGCTGCTGTCGGGCCGCGACTACGTGCTGCCCGACGACGTGCGGGCGGTCGCGCGGGACGTGATGTCGCACCGGCTGGTGCTGACGTTCGACGCGCTGGCCGACGGGGTCGCGGCGGGCGACGTGATCGGGCAGATCCTCGCGGCGGTGCCGCCGCCGCGGGTGGTGTGGAACCACGGGGCCGCGGCGGTGACCACCGCATGACGACGGCCGGTCCGGGGGACGGCCCGTCCGGGGAGCGGGGCGGGTCCGCGCGGCTCGCGCCGGAGCGGACGCTGCGGCGGCTGGAGCTGCAGGTGACGCGCCGGCTGAACGGGCTGCTGAACGGCGAGCATCTGGGGCTGCTGCCGGGCCCGGGCACCGAACTGGCGGAGGCCCGGCTGTACCAGCCGGGCGAGGACGACATCCGGCACATGGACTGGGCGGTGACGGCCCGCACCACCAGCCCCCACGTGCGCGACCTGGTCGCCGACCACGAGCTGGAGGCGTGGGCGCTGGTCGACATGACGCCCAGCATGGACTTCGGCACCGCGGACCTGGTGAAGCGGGAACTGGCGGTGGCGGCGCTGGCGGCGGTGGGGTTCATGACGGTGCGGCTCGGCGACCGGGTCGGCGCCTACCTGCTGCACGGAGGCGGGCTGCGGCGATGGCCCGCGCGGACGGGCAAGGCCCCGTTCTACGCGCTGCTGCAGGCGGTGCTGGAGGCTCCCCCGCACGACCCCGAGACCGCCGCGGCGGACGGCGACGACTCCCCCCGGCGCACGCCCGGAAGCGCGTTCGGAGGCGCGTTCGGGGGGACGGGGCTGCGGGGCGGCGCGCACGGCGACCTGGCGTCCGCGATCGAATCACTGGACCGGGGGCAGTCCCGCCGCGGCCTCCGCGTCGTCATCTCCGACTTCCTGCCCTCCCCCGGCGACGACGGCCCCCCACCGGACGGGACCGCCGCCGAGCCGCGGCCGCCGTGGGAGCGGCCGCTGCGCCGCCTCGCCGCCCGCCACCAGGTCCTGGCCGTCGAGATCATCGACCCCCGCGAACTCGAACTGCCCGACGTGGGACTCGTCGAGATGACCGACCCCGAGACCGGCGCCGTCCACGAGATCGTCCTGAACCGCCGGGTCCGCGAACGGTACGCGCAGGCGGCCGCCGAGCAGCGCGACCGCACCCGCGCCGCGCTGCGCCGCTGCGGCGCCCACCACCTGGTCCTGCGCACCGACCGCGACTGGATCGCCGACGTCGCCCGGTTCGCCCTCCGCCAGCGCCGCGCCGCCGGCCGGCCCGTCACCACCGCGGGAGTGCGCCCATGACGTTCCTGTCGCCCGAACGCCTCTGGCTGCTGGCCCTCGTCCCCATCCTGGCGGGCCTGTACGTGGCGCTGCAGTGGCGCCGCCGCCGCTACGCGGTCCGGTTCACCAACCTGGCGCTGCTGCAGCAGGTCGCGCCGCGCCGCCCCGGATGGCGGCGGCACGTCGCAGCCGGCCTGTTCCTGGTGATGATCCTGCTGATGATGGTGGGGTTCGCGCGGCCCGCCGACGACGTCCGCGTCCCCCGCGACCGCGCCACGATCATGGTGGCGGTGGACGTGTCGCTGTCGATGATGGCGCGGGACGTGGCGCCGAGCCGCTTCGACGCGGCCAAATCCGCCGCCAAGCAGTTCATCCGGGACCTGCCGGCCCGGTTCAACGTCGGGGTCGTCGCGTTCGCCGGGAACGCCAACCTCGTCGCGGCGCCGTCGGACGACCGCGCCGCGGCGATCGCGTCCATCGACCAGCTCGTGCTGGCCAAGCGGACCGCGATCGGCGAGGCGGTGTTCACCTCCCTGCAGGCCGTGCGGTCGTTCGACGCGCAGGCCCGCCAGGACCCGCCGCCCGCGCACATCGTGCTGCTGTCGGACGGCGACAACACCACCGGCCGGTCCGTGCAGGAAGCCGTCACCGCCAGCCGCGGCGGGGACGTCCCGGTGTCCACCATCGCGTTCGGCACCCCCTACGGCACCGTCACCATCGAGGGCGAGACGACCAGCGTGTCGGTGAACAAGGAGACGCTGCGGTTCCTGGCCGACAACACCGAGGGGCACGCCTACGAAGCCGCCGACGCCGGCCAGCTGAACGAGGTGTACTCCGACATCGGCACCTCGCTGGGCTACACCACCGAGCACCGCGACGTGTCCGCCCGCTACGTCGGCATCGCGCTGCTGTTCGCGCTCGCGGCGGGCGGCGCGTCCCTGGCCTGGTTCTCCCGCCTCCCCTGACCGCCCGCCCGCCGCGGCGGGCGGTGCGGCGGGCGGTGCGCGGAGCGCCCCGCGCACTGGTACGGTCGGCCGACGTGGGGGAGCACTATTTCGCCGAGCGGCCCGGCGCCGCGAGCCGGCGCCGCGCCGTCGACCTGGTCCTGCCGGACCTGCACCTGCGGCTGGAGACCGACGGCGGGATGTTCTCGCCCGACCGCGTCGACCCCGGCACCCGGGTCCTGCTGGAGACCGTCCCGCCGCCCCCGCCCGACGGCGACCTGCTCGACCTCGGCTGCGGCTACGGCCCGATCGCGCTGACGATGGCGGCCCGCGCGCCCGCCGCCCGCGTGTGGGGCGTGGACGTCAACCGGCGCGCCCTCGCGCTCGCCGAGGCCAACGCCGCGTCCGCCGCGCTGCCCAACGCCCGGTTCGCGCCCGCCGACGAACTGGACCCCGCACTGCGGTTCGCCGCGATCTGGTCCAACCCGCCGATCCGCATCGGCAAGGCCGCCCTGCATGAGCTGCTGCTGGCGTGGCTGCCGCGCCTGCGGCCCGGCGCGCACGCCCACCTGGTGGTGCAGAAGCACCTGGGGTCGGACTCGCTGCACCGCTGGCTGGACGGCCGGGGCCTGCCCACCGAGCGCGTCGCGTCCCGCTCCTCCTACCGCGTCCTGCGCGTCACCGCCCCGCGAACCGACCCCAGGTGCTTCTGCACCACC
>NZ_QHJN01000316.1:0-4106 GCF_003947565.1 Actinomadura sp. WAC 06369
GGACCCCTCGCCCGACCCGGTTCCCTCGCCGCCTTCGGTACCTGCGCCGCCCGCGCCCGTCCCGTCGCCTTCGGCGCCTTCGCCGCCCGCGCCCGTCCCGCCGCCGCTCGCGCCTTGGCCGCCGCCCGCGCCTTCGCCGGCAGCGCCCGTCCCGTCGCCTTCGGCGCCTTCGCCGGGGTCGTCCTCGCCGGGGTCGTCGTCCTTGCGGGGCTTCTTCTCGACCGGTTCGTAGGTGCAGGACACCGGGTCGGGCAGGCGGGCCTCCCCGACCTCCGCGTCGGCGGGTTCGGTGACGTAGTCCTCCAGCCCCGCCCGCGCGAGGTCTTCCTTCTCCAGCAGCGCGCAGGCGTCCGGCCAGTCGGCGACCGGGACGCCGCCGAGCTCGTCGGGCCCGGGTCCGGTGCGGCCGCCGCGCAGCGCGACCAGCCGGGACTCGCCCGCCGGGCGCGGCACCGCCTCGGCGACCGCGACGTACAGCAGGCCGCCCGCCGCGGCGATCCAGGGGCGCTTGCCGGGCAGGTCCGGGTCCATCGTGAACGGCGCGGGCGCGGTCGTGGCGGTGCCGTCGGCGGGCGAGACGACGTCGATCCCCGCGGGCAGCAGCAGCTCCGCAAGGCGCGGGCGCAGCGCGTAGACGGCGCCGCCCGCGCGCGCCAGCGCCGTGTAGGACGGTACCTCGCGCGCCCACCCGACGTTGCCGGACGACACGTCGACCGCCTCCATGAGCGTCGTGCCGCGCTTCGTCCCGGCCGGATGATAGACGACGATGAGCCGCCCGTCCGCGAGGACGCTCGGGCACATGCCGTCGCCGCACACCGCGTCGCCGTCCCAGGAAGCGAACTCCTCGCCCTCCTCGTCGAACGCCCGCAGCGCCGTCCCGTCCGAGACGAGCGCGACGCCGTCCAGCATCGTCACCTCGGGCGCCTCCTCGGCGCCGAGCGCCTCGTCCCAGCGGACGTCGCCGTTGTGCGGGTCGAGGGCGAGCAGCCGGCTCGGCCGGGACTGCCGCGCGCAGTCGAGGGCGATCGCGACGAGCGACTCGCGGTCGCCGGACGGCTGCGCGGCGCCGTCGAACAGCCGGCAGCCGTGCCGCACCTGCCGCTGCCACAGCGGCTCGCCGGTCGCGGCCGCCAGTCCGACCAGCGTGCGGCGCTCGTCGTCGGTGGTGAGCACGACCCCGGCCCCGGCCGGGAAACGCAGCGTCGTGCGGGACACCGCGGCGGGCCGCCGCGCCCCCTCGTTCTTCCACAGCAGCGAGCCCGACAGCAGGTCGAACCCGACGAGGACCCGGTCGGCGCGGTGCCCGTCCCGCTCGAAGTAGCCGACGAGCCGCGTCTCGGTGGACGTCCAGCCGAGCAGCGACCAGTCCGACCGGCTGTAGCTCCACCGCCGCGCGCCGGTGCGGGCGTCCACGACCTGGACGCCCTGGCCGGACACGGTGACGATCTGGCCCTTGGCGACGTCGTAGGAGACGGTGTCGTACCCGGCGACGGACCCGCGGTGGACGCGGGTCGTCCGCTCCCAGCTCACGGCGAGGGGCCCTGGCGGCGGGCCGACGTCGCCGAGCGGCGCGACGGACTCGCCGGTCACCCTGTGCCGGACCTCCCACCACTCCGCGTGCAGGACGAACCGGTCGACGAGGACGACGCACAGCGCCACGGCCAGCCCACCGGCGATGAGCCCGAGCACGATGCGGACCCTGCCCGCGGGCTCCGGCCGGCCGCCGGGCCGCTGCCGGCTCCCGACCACGACCGCGCCGCCTCCTTCCGCTTAAGGTGAACCTCCACCATGCCCTGTCCCGGGGCGCCCGCGCGACACGACCGGAAAAAGAAACTCCGGCACGGAAGGGGAGGAATCCATGGAGGTGTTCGACCGCTGGCGTACCTGGGACGACGCCCGCGCGGACCTCGCCGGCACCGGCCTCGACGCCGATCGGGTCGGGCGGGCCGCGGCCGCGGCCGTCCGCTGGCACGGCGACCAGCGGCGCCCCACCGGCGCACCCTACCTGGAGCACCTGCTGGAGGCGCTCGAGGTGCTCGTGCGGGGCGCGGGCGAGACCGACCCGGACGTCCTGGCGGCCGTCCTGCTGCACGACGTGGTCGAGGACACGCCCGCCACTACCGCCGACGTCGAGGCCGAGTTCGGGCCGCGGGTCGCCGAACTGGTCGACTGGGTGACCAAGCCCCCCGCCGGCGGCGCCGGGCGGCAGGCGAAGCGGGCCGCGAAGTCGGCGTACCTGCGGCGGCTGCGGGACGCCCCGCGCGACGCCGTCCGGGTGAAGCTCGCCGACCGGGTGAGCAACGTGCAGACGCTCGACCGGATGCCCCCCGACTTCCAGCGCCGCTACTACGCCGAGACCGTCACCTACATCCTGCCGCTGACCCGGGACGAGCCGTGGTTCGCGTCCTGGTACGCGGGCTGGCGGGAGCGGTACGCGCACCTGCTCTAGCGTGCGGGATGATCGGGGCCATGGAACGCGAGTGGGTGGTCGAGGAGAGCGTGGCCATCGACGCCGGGCCGGACGCCGTGTACGCGGCGGTCGCCGACCTGCGCCGGATGGGCGAGTGGAGTCCCGAGGTCGTCGCGACGTGGATCCGCGGGCGGACGATCGCGCCCGGCACCCGGTTCGTCGGTTTCAACCGGCTCGGGTGGCGGCTGTGGTTCACGAACTGCCGGGTGACGGTCGCGGAGCCGGGCCGCGCGTTCGCGTTCCGGGTGTCGAGCTTCGGCATGCCGGTGGCGCTGTGGGGCTACCGCGTCGAGGGCTTCGACGTCGACGGCACGTCCCGCACGCGGCTCACCGAGTACTGGGAGGACCTCCGCCGCGACACCCGCGGCGCCGCGTTCGTCTCCCTCCTCGGCCGGGTCTTCACCGGGGTCCCCGCCGAGCGCCGCGCCGCGGTGAACCGGCGCGGGATGCGCGCCACCCTCGACCGGATCCGGACGGGCGTCGAACGCGCGCCCGGTACGTGACAGGAAAACGAGAACCTGTTCTACTAAGAAGGGTGAGCACCGACTACGCCGTGCAGGGCGAACGGGTCGCCATGCCCGTCCGAATCCGCGACGCCGCCGTGGCCTCGGCGATGTTCGCCGTCCGCGCGCCCGCCGCCCGCGCACTGATCGCCTACTCCGGACTCGACGTCTTCGAACCCGTCCGCGGCCGGGCGGTCTGCTCGCTCGCGTTCGTCCGGTACATCGACGGCGACCTCGGCCCCTACCACGAGTTCGCCGTCGCGTTCCTGGCCCGCCCGCCCGGCGGCGAGGTCGGCGCGTTCATCCACTGGCTGCCCGTCAACCAGGAGTTCACCCTGGAGGCGGGCCGCGGCATCTGGGGCTTCCCCAAGGAGCTCGCCGACATCCCGATGCACCTCGCCTCGCGCGTCAAGCGCTGCGCCGTCCGCTTCGGCGGCCGCACGGCGGTCGAACTGGCCGTGCGGCCCGGCGCGCCCGTCCCGTCCGGGTCCCGCAGCCCGCGCGTGACGGCCTACTCGCACCTCGACGGCGTCACCCGCCGCGTCCCGTGGGAGGTGTCGCCCGCGCGCGTCCGGATGCGCCCCGGCGGCGCGACCGTCCGCCTCGGCGACCACCCCGTCGCGGACGAGCTGCGCACCCTCGGGCTCGACGGCGCCCGCGCGCTCAGCACCAGCACCGTCGGGCACCTGCGGATGACGTTCGAGGCCGCCGAGGAGGTCCGCCCGTGAGGCCCACCGCCCTGGTCACCGGCGCCGCCCGCGGCGTCGGCGCCCGCGCCGCGCAGCGCCTCGCCGCCGACGCGTGGGACGTCGTCGCCGTCGACACCGACGAGCCCGGCCTGGCCCGCACGGCGCTGCGCTCGCCGAACACCCACACCCGCGTCTGCGACGCCGCCGACCCGAAGGCCGTCGCGGACGTCCTCGCGGTCACGGGCCCGGTGCACCGCCTCGTCTGCGCCCCCACCGCCCCGCCCACCGACCTAGAACACGTTCTACGAAACGTGACGCTGGCCGCGTCCCGCTGCGTCGACGCCGCCCTCCCCGGCATGCTGGACCGCGGCCGCGGCGAGATCATCGTCATCACCGAGCACCCGTCCCGCTCCCCCGCGCACGCCGCCGCGACCACCGCCCTGA
>NZ_QHJN01000317.1:0-4072 GCF_003947565.1 Actinomadura sp. WAC 06369
CCAGCACCCCCCGCCGCCACAGCAGCGCCCGCTGCTCCAGCCCGGCTCCACCCCTCCCGCCCCCGACCCCGCCGGCCCGGCCCCGCCCGGCGGCCACCCGTCCGGCGGCCCCCCACCCGGCCCGCCCCCGCACATGCCGCCCGCCGAGCCGAGAGCCAACACCGCGGCGGCGACGGCCGCCGGCGGCCTGGCGGTGCTCACCGCCGCCATGCTCGTCTGGTTCGCGCTCCACAACGTCGTCACCGCCGCCGGACCGACCGGCGCATGGTCCGGCGTCGCGGTGGTGAACGTCCTCGGCGGCCTCGTCGGCGCCGGGTTGCTGACGATCCCGGCGGGGTTCACCTTCGCCCGCAGAATCCCCGGCGCATGGACCCTGTGCGGGCTGTGCACGCTGTACGTCGTGGCGTCGGTCTTCTTGGCGCCGCTGCTGTGGGGGACCTCCCTGGATTCCCAGCTCCGGTTCGTCTTCGGTTTCGAGGGAGGCGACGGCGTCGCCGTGGCGCTGGCGGTCATCTTCGGCACCCTGACGGCGATCACGGCGGCGGTCGCCGGCAGCGTGAAGTCGCGCGCAGGCGGCCCCCGGGCGGCCCCGGTCCTTCCCGGCGCGCGATGACCGGGTGACCGCCTGCCCGGCCCCCGCCCCCGGCGGCCCGCGACCAGGGTTCGCCCGAGGGAGAGGAGAGGACGAACCGGTCGTGCGGCCCGGCACCGTACCGGGCCGACACGACCACGGGGCCGAGGCCCGGGGGCGGCGCCGCGTCAGCGCGCGGCGCCGCCCCCGGGCCCGCCTCCTATGCGGCCGGGGACGGCGGCCCGGCGGGCCGGCCCGCCGCGGCCTCCGGCCGCGCACGGCACGGCACCGGCCCGGCCGTCAGCGGTCCCGCCCCCGCTCCTTGTACATCTGCCGCTGCCACCGCGAGATCGCCTTGCGGCGGCCCTCCCGCTCGGCGCGCAGCCGCGCGTCCGACCGCGCCGCCGCCCAGGCGCTCTCCCGCATCAGCTTGCGGTAGCCGTCGAGGCGGCGGTGCGGCAGCGAGCCGTCCTGCACCGCGGCCAGCACCGCGCAGCCCGGCTCGCTCTCGTGGGCGCAGTCGCCGAACCGGCACCGCTCGGCCAGCTCCTCGACGTCGGAGAACGTGCGCCGCAGACCCTCCTCGGCGTCCAGCAGGCCCACGCCCCGCAGACCCGGCGTGTCGATCAGCACGCCGCCGCCCGGCAGCGGCACCAGCTCCCGCCGCACCGTGGTGTGCCGGCCCTTGCCGTCGCCGTCGCGGACCGCGCCGGTCGCCAGCAGCGCGTCGCCCAGCAGCGCGTTGCCGAGCGTCGACTTGCCCGCACCGGACGGCCCCAGCAGCACCACCGTGCCCGTCAGGACCGCGCGGACCACGTCCACGCCGTCGCCCGCCAGCGCGCTGCACGACACGACGTCCACGCCCGGGGCCGCCGCGGCCGCATCGGCCTCGGCCGCCGCGACGTCCGCCGGATCGGCCCGGTCGGCCTTGGTGAGCACCACCACCGGCCGCGCGCCGCTCTCGAACGCCAGCGCCAGCAGCCGCTCGAGCCGCCCCGGCGACGGGCGCGCCGCCATCGACACCGCGACCGCCACGGTGTCGACGTTCGCCGCGAGCACCTGCCCGCGCGAGTCGCGCGACGCGCCGGCCCGCACGATCGCGGTCCGGCGCGGCAGCAGCGCCGCCAGCACCGGACGCCCGCCCGCCCCGGCCGATTCCGCGCCGGACGCGGCCTCGGTGTCGGGGGCGGGGGTGCGCGGCGCAGGGCCGGCGGCCGGGCGCAGCGCCGCCCAGTCGCCCGTGCACGGCGCCGCCACCGGATCCGGACGGCCCGCACGCGGCGTCACCGCGAGCACGGGGCCGTCGGCGGTGACCACCTCGCACAGCCCGCGATGCACCGCGACCACCCGCGCGGGCGCCAGCCCCGCGGCGAGATGAACGGAGAAATCGTCCTCGAGGGTCTCGTCCCAGCCGTACGCGGACAGGGGAGACCCACCGGAGAAGTGAGACAACGGTTCGGAACCCTTCACATGAAGGGGCGCTCGGGCGGGCGCGCCGACGGCGCACCGGAACGTGGAATCAGCCCGAGGCCCGGAAGATGAGGTCGGCCTGAGCGCTGCGCGCAGCAGCGACCGCGATGACGGCCATGCACCCCACCTCCCTTCGGTTCCGACCGCGTACTTTATCGGGCCCGCACGCCCCCGTGCCACCTCTTTTGCGCCCCGGCGCCGCGAGCGGCGGGAACTTCGGGGACCGCGCGGCGGTTATGGTGATTTGAGGAGACGTGACCGTGATAAAGGGGCGTGGTCGTGGACGAGAACGTGCAGCGGGCCGGTGCGCCGGTACCGTCCCCCAGGCACGACCAGGCGCCCGAACCGTCCACCCGGCGGGCCCCTGACCGGGCGACCGGCGACACCCGGACGCCCGACACGCCGGCCCCCGACACCGCGGCACCCGACACCGCGGCACCCGACACCGCGGCCGACGCCGGGGACGGCGCTCTCGCCCGCCTCGACCGGGCCGCCGCGGCGCGCCTCGAGGAGCTGTGGGACGAACTGGCCCCCGCGGCCGCCGGCGCCGCGCGGTTCGCCGTCACCGCCGGCGACCCCGTCCGCCGCGCCGCCCGCGACGCCGCCGGGCTCGCCGCGTCCCGCATCGTCGACCAGCTCGCCGGGACGCCCGCCATGGCCGCCGCCGAGCGCGCCGCCCGCGACGCCGCCGTGAAGATCGCGACGTCGGCCGCCGAGCGCGCCGTCACCGAGGCCCGCACCGCCGCCGCCGCGCACCCGGCCACCGCGACCGCGTTCGAGGCCGCGACCGGCGCGATGACCCTCGCCGAGCAGGCCGCCGCCGAAGTCGCCAAGCACCCCATGGCGCTCGCCGCGCGCCGCTTCGCCGCCCGCAACCCCCTCGCCCGCGCCGCCACCGCCACCGCCCTGGACATGGCCGGACGCGGCGTGTCCGCGACCGTCGCGACCGTGTCGGCGTCCGCGTCCGCGCCCGCCGTGCAGGCCGCCACCCGCGCCGTCGCCGACGCCGCCGTGGACGCGGTCGCCGAGGCCGCCGCCGACGCCGTCCTGGACGCCGGACGCGACGTCGCCGCCCGCGTCGTGCGCGACACCGCGGCCGACGCCGCCCGCGACCTGGCCGCCGCCGTCCGCGACCGCGCGGGCGCCGCCGCGGGCCGCTCGGAGTACGCCGCCGAACTGCGCCCCCTGGCCGACGCGCTCGCCCGCGCCGCCGGCAGCGGCACCGCCCGCTCGGCCGGCGACCTGCTCGCCGCGGCCGCCGGCAGCGCCGTCGCCCGCACCGCCCGCGACCTGGCCGTGCGCGCCGCGTCCCGCACCGCCGCCGCGGCCATCGAGGCGGTCATGGCCGAACTGCTGCGCGAGGCCGTCAAGCTGGCCATGAAGGAACGGCTGCGCGGCATGGTCTGGGACGTCGCCCGCGACGTCGTCGTCGACACCATGAAGACCACCTGGGTCACCGCCACCCGCCCCGCGCCCGGCGCCGGGCCGGCCCCGTCCCGCCCCGTCGTCGTCGAGAGCACCGTCGAACCCGACGCCCCGACCGGAGCCGGAGCCGGGCCCGCAGGCGGGCGCCGCGGGCAGGGCGGCGAGGAGCCCGGCGGCGACCCGTGGGCCGCCGCGACCGACCGGTGAACCCGCCGCGCCGCGGCGCCGTCTGAGAACTCCATGAAAAACGCCCGTCCGCGGACGGGCCCCTCACCGGCGCCGATTACCGTGTGCACATGAAGCCCGCCCCGCCGACGCCCGCCCCCGCGGGCACGGGCGGGCCCGCGCCGCGGGCGGCGCGCCCGTGACCCGCCGCGTCGGACGGCTGACGCTGCGCGCCCGCCTCGCCCTGCTCACCGCGATCGCCGTCGCCCTCGCCGTCGCCGCCTGCGCCGCCGCGTCCTGGGCCCTCACCCGCGCCCAGCTCTACCGCGAACTCGACCACCGCCTCGAGGCCATGGCCGGCGACCCGCCCGGCCCCGCCGGCCATGGCCTCGAGGCGGTGGTCGAGTTCGCGGTAGAGCTGGGCGCGGGTGAGGGCCCAGG
>NZ_QHJN01000318.1:0-4031 GCF_003947565.1 Actinomadura sp. WAC 06369
GCCCCGCCCCGCTGGCACGTCGTCGTCCAGGGGACGTTCACGTTCCTCGGCGTCCCGAAGGTCACCGCGCGGCTCCAGGAGATCCCCGCGGGCTCCAACGTCGACCTCGACCTCAACGTCGACTTCATGGACCACGCCGCGTTCGACGCCGTCCACCAGTGGCGTCTCGCCCACGAACGGCAGGGCGGGAGGGTCGACATCGACGAGGTTCACGAGGCTTGGTATGAAAGAGCGGTGACAGGAGACACGACCCCGCCCGGCAAGACCCCGCCGCAGACGCCCTGGTGGGCGCCGTGGGCGGACCGGCCGAGCTCCGATTCCCCATCAGATTCCGGGCACCTCCCGGCGAGCGACCTGCTGCTCGCGGGCGTCCGCAGGTACCACGACAGCACCGCCCCGCTCGTCCGTCCGATCATGGCCGAGCTGTCGATGGAGCAGAAGCCGCAGAACCTGTTCATCACCTGCGTCGACTCGCGCGTGGTGCCGAACATCATCACCGCCAGCGGGCCCGGCGACCTGTTCATCAACCGGAACGTCGGCAACCTCGTCCCCCGGCACGGCGCCTACCCGGCGGACGACTCGGTGATGGCGACCGTCGAGTACGCCGTCAACGTCCTCGACATCCGCACCATCACGGTGTGCGGGCACGCCAACTGCGGCGCCATGGCCGCCCTGCTCGCCGGCGGCACCGAGGTCAAGCACCTGCACCACCTCACCCGGTGGCTGGAGCACGGCCGGCACAGCATCGCCCGCTTCCTGGGCACGGAACTCGCCGCGAACCAGAGCCCGCTCGTCCACCTGTGCAAGATCAACGTCATCCAGCAGCTCGACAACCTGCTCACCCACCCGTGGCTGGAGCACCGCGTCGAGTCCGGCGAGATCGAGCTCGTGGGCCTCTACCTGGACCTGCCGACCGCGAACGTCGAGATCCTCGACCGCGCGACGGGGACCTTCGCCCCCGTCCCGGGCGAGGTCCCCGCCGGCGACCGGCAGGACACGCGAACCCCTTCGTGACCCTGCACGCATGGGCCGTCCCGCGCGGGCGGCCCATGCCCTTCGGCGCCGCACCGCCACGCGGCGCCCTCACCATCGCCTTCAGCGTCCGACGAGCTCGCCCTCGCGCCCGGCGTCCCGTCCTTGCCGCTGGTCCCGTCCTTGCTGGTCGTCCCGCACGTACATCCCCGTCACCCGGCGCGCCAGCCGCGCGCTCCGGTCGCTCGCGGGCAGGAACAGCGCGTCCCGCCGACTGGCCCGCGCGAAGCTCCACAGCACCGCCGCCACCGTCACCGCCGCCGCACCGAGCACGAAGATCGTGAACGCGATGAACATCTGCGCTCCTCTCCACGGGACCCGTCCCCGCGGCCCCGCCGCCTGTCGCCGATCGAGGTCGACCGGCTCCATACCAGGACGTTAAGCGCGCTGTTTCCGCCCCACTGTGTCGTGTGACCCTAAACCGTCGGTTTCTTACATCCCCACCCGATTCCCCGCACATCCCAGCCCCGGGCAAGCCAACGCCCCAGACCGGCCCCACACGGCCGACTTGGAATTTCACGAACAGCGGGGGGTGGACGAGTCGGCCTGTAAGCCGGGTTCATCCGCCCCCGGATTCCTGACCTCGGACGATTCCCCGCCATGCCCTCTGACCAGGCTTTTTGTCTGTCGTTGATTGCCAACGGTCGCCACACCTAGACAACCTTGCCCGGAACTACGGCGGAACTGAGCGCGCCCGGTTCCGCCCCCAGACGCCTGCCGCACAACGGAGAGCCCACCGCCCGAACCATGCCGGGGGTGGGCTCTCTGATGCTCTGGCTACTTCTTCCGGAGGTAGGCGCGTAGGCAGTCGTTGACGACGTCCGAGACGTTCTTGCCCTCCGCGTCGGCCTTCTTCTTCGCTTCGTTCCAGACCTCGTCCGGGACTCGGACCGTACGGTTCGGGGTCTTGCCGGTCGCCGGACGTCCGCGCTTCTTTTCTG
The DNA here is from genome assembly GCF_003947565.1 of Actinomadura sp. WAC 06369. Taxonomy (NCBI): domain Bacteria; kingdom Bacillati; phylum Actinomycetota; class Actinomycetes; order Streptosporangiales; family Thermomonosporaceae; genus Actinomadura; species Actinomadura sp. WAC 06369. The sequence continues at coordinate 1,974 of NZ_QHJN01000318.1, forward strand.
CCATGGCAGGATCCTAGCCCGACCAGGGGTAAAGGGCTTGACTGCAAGTCGGACATGCCCATATTGTGCAATGGCATTAATTCGGTACCGCCTGCAGCGATGCCGGATACGGACGGCCCCGAGGTCGACACCACCACGCGCGAACCTCGGGGCCTCGATCGGACAGCGAGGTCCAATCACATGAAGGGTATCCGCTTCACCCCCGCCGCACTCGATGAGCAACAGCGCGACGGGCTCGCGTGCGTCGTCTGCGGCCTCGACTTCACCGCGACCGGCGGGCACGTCCCCAGCGTCCCGGCCGGCACCGTGAACGGCACGCAGGTCTTCGCCTGCACGCTCCACGTCGCCCTGCCCGTCCTGCCGTCCGTCCCCGGGGCGTACCCGGGCGGGGACCGGGCGACCGTCCGGGCCGCCGCGGCGAACGTCCTCACCACCGGCACCGCCACCTACTGCAGCGTCGCGGTCGACGGGCGCCCGGCCGGGCGCCTGGTGAAGCTCGCCGACCGGTTCGCCGAGGCCGCCGACGAGTGCGAGGCCGCTGGCGACGTCCGCGCCGCCGAGGTCCTCGACAACGTCACGGTCGCGCTCGTCGCCCTGCGGGGCGCGGTCGCGGACGGAGAGGGCGTCCCCGGGGCGCTCAGCGCCGTGGGCAAGGCACTGTCGGCCGCGCGAACCGTGTTCGACGCCGAGGACGAGAAGGCCGTTGCGCCGGTCAACACCCCCGAGGAGCGGGACGACCTCGACGAGCTGTGGGAGTGGCTCAAGGCCCACCTGATCGAGGAGTTCGGACACGCCCAGGCGGCGAGGATCCTCGCCGCGATGATCGACCTCGTCAAGGCGACCGGCGGCCTGCCGAAGGAGGACGTCCTCCGGGTCGGCTTCGAGCTGCTCGACACCGGCCGGACCGAGATCGTCACGGAGTACCTCGCCGCGCGGCCGTAGCTGCGGTAGGTGCGGACACTGTTCGCACCTTGCGCCCCCGTCCAAGCGGCGGGGGCGTACGTGCGTCCGGCGGTGCGTGACGCAGGTCATGGGCAGTCACCCGTAAGACGCGGGCAACCCGTCTCCACGCTATGGAGACCCCCGGAGGTAAGTCCGGCCCGTGTGCGCGGGACGGGCAGGCCCGTGTCTGCCATGGCAGACACGACGCCGGCGGTGGCCGCTTTTCGTCACGGATTCCGTCACGACCTGCACCCGCCTTGAGGCAGGTGCAGCCCTACCCGGCGTCGTCCGGGTCGACGACGAACGTGCCTCGACCACGAAGCACCCGGACGAGGCCGCGTTCCTGCAACATCTCGGTTGCCCGGATGATCGTCATGCGCGCGACGCCGTACTCGGCCGCCAGCCGGTCGATAGCCGGCAGGGCAGCGCGGGGCGGGATGGCGCCCGAGGCGATTCGTTCGGCGATGTGGTCGGCGATCTGCTCATACCGGTAGCGGGTCGGGTCCCACTCAATCGGATAGTCCTCGCCCATACCGAGGAACGTAGACCCCTGCTGACCTGCATAAACTCGCAGGGCAGTCCATAGAAGTTCATAGAGTTCTACACTGCCCGCATGACACCACCACGGGAAACGCCCCACGCCCGAGAACACGCCCGCCTGTCCGCCCTGATGCGGCGGCTTGAGTTCTACCGGCTCGACCTCGCGATCAAGCCGGACGGCCTATGCGTAAAGAACCCGTTCGCCGACGGGTGCTGCGAGAACTCGCCCGAACCCGCGGACACCATCACCTGCCGCCCCGACAACGGCGTCCTCTGGTTCTTCACGAGCTGGGGCGCACGCATCGCGCGAGCGAACGATGTGGACCTGGCAGCGTCCCGCATCGCGGCCCGGCTGCTCGCCGACGAGGCCGAGGACGAGCGGCCCTCGCGGGTCGCTCTCCGAGGTCCCCTCGAACCCGGGACCGGCCTCACCGTCTGACCGGCGCCCATAGACGCCGCGGCCCCGGGCACGATGCGCGGTAAGTCCCGGGGCCGCGGCCCGACCGGCCCCCGCACCTGGACCAGCTCTCCCCCCGAGGTGCGGGGGCCTTCGTGTGCCCCAGGGCCGCCCCACCC
>NZ_QHJN01000319.1:0-4005 GCF_003947565.1 Actinomadura sp. WAC 06369
CTGCTGGATCGGCGGGTGGGGTTACTGGTCGGATGGTAGTTCGAAGTCGCTTTTGGCGAGTTCTTCGACGTTGACGTCCTTGAAGGTGACGACGCGGACGTTCTTGACGAAGCGGGCGGGGCGGTACATGTCCCAGACCCAGGCGTCCTGCATGGTGACTTCGAAGAAGACCTCGCCGTTGTCGGTGCCGCGTACCTGGAGGTCGACGGAGTTCGTCAGGTAGAAGCGGCGCTCCGTCTCGACGACGTAGGTAAACAGCCCGACGACGTCCCGGTACTCGCGATAGAGCTGCAGCTCTATCTCGGTCTCGTACTTCTCGAGATCCTCGGCGCTCACGTTCGTGCCCCTTCCGTGCGGCCTTCGCCGGGGACCTCCCCCAAGGCCACGTCCCCATTGTTACGCACTGCTCGCCCGACGTTGACGTAGGAGAACCGATGCTCCGGACAAGGTCCGTGCTCGCGGAGGGCCTTGCCGTGCGCGCGCGTCACGTATCCCTTGTGCAGGTCGAAACCGTACTCCGGGTACCGCTCGTGGAGTTCCACCATGATGCGGTCTCGGGTGACCTTGGCGATGACGGACGCGGCGGCCACGCAGGCCGCGACCTGGTCGCCTTTGATCATCGCGAGGCCGGGCACGTCGAGGCCGGGCACGGGGAAGCCGTCGCTCAGCACGTAGGCGGGGCGTTCGGGCAGGGCGGCGAGGGCGCGGCGCATCCCGGTGATGTTGCACCGGTGCAGGCCGATGCGGTCGATGTCGTGGCACGGGATGACCACGGCGCTCCAGGCGAGGGCCCGTTCGGTGATCTCGCCGTACAGCTCCTCGCGGCGGGCCGGGGTGAGGAGCTTGGAGTCGGTGAGGCCCTCGATCGTGCCGCGGCGGCCGCTGCGCAGCATCACGGCGCCGACGACCAGGGGGCCCGCGCAGGCTCCCCGCCCCGCCTCGTCGACGCCGGCCACGGGGGCGAAGCCGGCGTGCTGCAGGGCTCGCTCGTAGGCGAGCAGCCCGGCGTCACGTCGGGGCGTGAAGCGGAGTGGACGACCCTTCATGCTCCGCAGCGTACGTCTCCCGGGCCCCCTGCCGCCGCCCGAACGGCCCCCTTCCGGGCATGTCGCCGATCACTCGATGGTCGGCTTCCCGCGGATCGCCGCTTCCGCCGGTCTGAGGCGGCGGCGTCTCAGCAGGTAGGCGATCGGGAGGGTGCCGATGACGCCGAGCGCGAAGGGGGTCGCGGGCAGGGCCGCGGCGGCGGCCGCGAGCGCGGGCTGCTCGAAGGTGTCCGGGATGGGGAGGGTGTCGATCCGGTCCAGCGGCCAGACGATCACGAAGGCGCGGCCGATGACGTGGTCGATCGGGATGGTGCCGCCGCCGGGGTCGGCCTGGTGGGAGCGGGAGTCGAAGGAGAGTTCCCGGTGGTCGCCCATGACCCACACCTGGCCGGGGGCGACCTTGATGTCGAAGGGGTCGTTGGACGGCTTGTTCTGCTCGCCCGTGATCGGGTCGGTGTACAGGTAGGACGACTCGTCGATCGGGACGTCGTTGACGGTGACGCGGCCCTGGGCGTCGCAGCACTTGACGCGGTCGCCGGGGATGCCGATGACCCGTTTGATGTAGTCCTTCTCGTTGGGGGCGAAGCCGAAGGCGGCGCCGACCCAGCGGAGGGCCTTGGAGACGGGGTTGGTGGGCTCGCTGACCTGCATCTCCGGGTCCCAGGAGTCCAGGCCGTTGAAGACGATGATGTCGCCGCGGGCGACGTCGCGGGTGTGGTAGACGATCTTATTGACGAGGACCCGGTCGCCGACCTGGAGCGTGTTCTCCATGGAACCGGACGGGATGTAGAAAGCCTGCACGGCGAACGCCTTGATGACCAAGGCGAGGACGACGGCGATGACGACGAGAATGGGCAGTTCTTTCCAGAAAGAGCCCTGCTTTTTCTTCTTGTCGTCGCCGTCCTCGGCCTCCTCTTCTTCGGAGGTCACGGTCTGCTCTTCTTCGGGCACCGCGCCCTCGGCCTCGGATCGCACGTCTCTCCGATCGTCCTCGTCAGTCATCAGATCAAAAGACTAGCGGCGCGGGGCCCGAACATGCCCGTCGCGGGCGTGTCACCGAGAGCCGAGCCGAACATTCCCCCCGAAACGGGCAACGCCCCGGTACCGCGGGGGTCCGGGGCGTTGCGGGGCACGGGCTCAGGACTCGCGCTTCTCCTTGATGCGCGCGGCCTTGCCGCGCAGGTTGCGCAGGTAGTAGAGCTTGGCGCGGCGGACGTCGCCGCGGGTGACGACCTCGATCTTGTCGATCGACGGGCTGTTGATCGGGAACGTCCGCTCGACGCCGACGCTGTAGCTCACCTTGCGGACGGTGAAGGTCTCGCGGGCGCCGCCGCCCTGGCGCCGGATCACCACGCCCTGGAAGACCTGGATACGGCTCCGGTTGCCCTCCGTCACGCGGACGTGCACCTTCAGCGTGTCGCCCGGGCGGAAGTCCGGGACGTCGGCGCGCATCGCGGCCTTTTCGATCTCCTGGATCAGGGTGTGCATCGCAGCGGTTCCTCAAAGTCGAACGCGGGCGTCGAGAGGCCCCGTGGGTCCTTCGTGGGGGCGTCGCGCCGCGGAAGCGGTCTTCATCGCCTGCTCGAGCGCAGGCGCACGGACGCTCTAGTTTGCCATACGTTCGGCGTCAACCGGAAAACCGGCCTCGCGCAGGACGTCGCGGTCGTGCGCGTCGAGGTGCGCGGGGTCGAGGCGGGCGAGCAGTTCGGGACGGACGCGGGCGGTGCGGCGCAGCGCCTCGTCGCGCCGCCACCTGGCGATCGCGCCGTGGTTGCCGGAGAGGAGGACCTCCGGGACGGGACGGTCGCGCCACACCGGCGGCTTGGTGTAGACGGGGCCTTCGAGGAGGGATTCCATCGCGCCGGGGGCGAAGGAGTCGTCGGCGACCGAGTCGGCGTTGCCGAGGACGCCGGGCAGGAGCCGGGCGACGGCCTCCACCATGACCAGGACGGCGACCTCGCCGCCGGCGAGCACGAAGTCGCCGAGGCTGACCTCGTCGACGGGCATGCGGGTCGCGGCCTCCTCGGCGACGCGGGAGTCGATGCCCTCGTACCGTCCGCAGGCGAACACCAGGCGGGGCTCGGCGGCGTACTCGGCGGCGAGCGCCTGGGTGAAGGGCCGCCCGCCGGGGGTCGGGACGACCAGCCGGGCGGTGGTGCCGGGCGGGACGACGGCGTCCAGCGCCTCGCCCCACGGTTCGGGCTTCATCACCATGCCGGGCCCGCCGCCGTAGGGGGTCTCGTCCACGGTGCGGTGCCGGTCGTGCGTCCAGCCGCGCAGGTCGTGCACGGTGAGGTCGAGCAGCCCGCCGCGGCGGGCCTTGCCCAGCAGGGACAGGTCCAGCGGGGCGAAGTACTCGGGGAAGATCGTGACGATGTCGATGTTCATGATTCGTCGAGGAGGCCGGGGGGCGGGTCGATGACGAGCCGGCCGCCGGGCACGTCCACCTCGGGGACCAGCGCGGCCACGAACGGCACGAGCCGCTCCCCGCCGGGCCCCCGCACGACCAGCAGGTCCTGCCCGTGGTGGAGGACGTCGGCGACCCGGCCGACGTCGGCGCCGTCGGTGGTGACGACGGCGAGGCCGATGAGCTCGCGGTCGTGGAACTCGTCGGGGTCGTCGGAGGGGCGGATGTCGTCGGAGGGGACGACCAGCCAGGTGCCGCGGATCTGCTCGGCGGCGTCGCGGTCCGCGATCCCGGCGAACCGGACGAGGAGGCGCCCGGAGTGCCAGCGGGCGCGGTCGACGGTGAGGGGCCCGGCGGACGCCGGGTCGGTGGCGATCGAGGTGCCGGGCGCGAACCGGACGTCCGGGTCGTCGGTGCGGACGTCGAGGGTGACCTCGCCGCGGACGCCGTGCGGGCGGCCGATCCGGCCGATGGCGATCGGGTCGCTCACGATGGGCACCTCACGTTGCGGCCCGCCGCGGCGGGCCGCAACGTGAGGTGCCCATCGTGAGC
>NZ_QHJN01000320.1:0-3680 GCF_003947565.1 Actinomadura sp. WAC 06369
GGGTGCTGGCGGCGTGGGCTGCGCTGGCGCTGCTGGTGGGCGGGGCGGTGCTGGCCCGCCGCGACGCCTGACCCGTCCCCTGTCCCGTCTTCCGAAGGGACGCACCGGCGGTGGGCGGGTCGGTCAGGCGAGGGGCTTGCGGTCCGCGCCGCGACCGGCGCCCGCACCGCCGTCTCCTCCGGCGTCCCGGCCGGTGTCCTCGTCGAGGTCGATGACCTCGCCCCGGACGACGGGGCCGGAGGGCGTCCCGGCGTCGCGGGCGGGCGCGCCGAACGGCCCGAACCCGCCGAGGCCGCCCGGGCCGGCCTGGCCGAACGGCCCGGCGCCGAACCCGCCGCCGGGCGGCGGGAACAGGGTGGCCGAGCGGGCCTGCGCGACCCGCATGCGGCGCGCCGCCCACCGCGACACCAGCCCCCGGACCAGGGGCCGGGTGAACGGCAGGACGAACGCGAACCCGAACACGTCGGTGACGAACCCGGGGGTCAGCAGCAGCGCGCCGCCGACCAGGACGAGCCCGGCGTCGGCCAGCTCGCGGTCGGGGACGACGCCGCGCTCGAACGTCTCCTGCAGGGCCCGCCACGCGCGGCGGCCCTCGCGCCGCATGATCCAGCCGCCCAGGAGGCTCTCGAACACCAGCAGCGCGACCGTCGGCCACGCGCCGATCACCTCGCCGACCTGGATGATCGTGTAGATCTCCACGACCGGCAACACCAGGAACGCCAGGACCAGTGCGAGCGGCAGCATGGCTCCATCTTCGGGGTAGGAAAAGCCTCTAAGGGGTCAACGCCGCGACGCCCCCGAACGTTTCCCCGGCGGGCCCCATCACTCGGAGCGTCCGGGGTCAGCGGGGGCCGCGGAACTTGTCGACGCGGTCGGTCATCCCCCACTGGGTGATCCGCATCGCGGCCTCGGCCATCACGTCGCGGCTCATCTTGCTGGTGCCGTGGACGCGCTCGACGAACGTGATCGGGACCTCCACGACCCGCAGGCCCTCGCGCAGGGCGCGCAGCGCCAGGTCGATCTGGAAGCAGTAGCCGCGCGAGTCGACGTCCTCCAGCCCGATCTTCTCCAGGGTGGCGGCGCGGAACGCCCGGTACCCGCCGGTGGCGTCGTGCAGGGGGATGCCGAGCATGAGCCGCGCGTAGGTGTTGGCGCCGCGCGACAGCGCCTCGCGCCGCTTGGGCCAGTTCTCGACGCGTCCGCCGGGCACCCAGCGGGCGCCGATCACCAGGTCGGCGTCCTCGAGGGCGGCCAGCAGGCGCGGCAGTTCCTCGGGCTGGTGGGAGCCGTCGGCGTCCATCTCGACCATGACGTCGTAGTCGTGCTCGGCGGCCCACCGGAACCCGGCGATGTAGGCGGGGCCGAGCCCGTCCTTGCCCTGCCGGTGCAGCACGGCGATCTGCGGGTCCTCGGCCGCCATGGCGTCGGCGACCTCGCCGGTGCCGTCGGGGCTGGCGTCGTCGACGACCAGGACGTCCACCGACGGGACGGCTTCGCGGACCCGGCCGGTGATGCGCTCGATGTTGTCCCGCTCGTTGTAGGTCGGGATGATCACGAGCACGCGCCCGAGTTCGGCCGGCATCTCCATCGGCGTCATTTCTCCTCGTCGTTCCTGTCCACCGCGTTCCCGTCCGCCGCGCGCCCGCCGGTCCCGGTGCCGCGCGCGGCGCCGGCGGTCCGTGCGCTCCGCGCGGAGCGCGTCATGGACCGGGCGGCGGCGCAGGCGGCCAGGACGCCGAGCGCCGCCATGGCCCACTCGGGCGCGGCGCCCATCCGGTCGGACGGCGTGGTCGCCGTGCGCGCCGGGACGGTGGCGACCTGCAGGTCCCGCACGAACTCGGCGGACCGGTCGATCATCCGGCCGTCCGGGGCGACGATCGCGCTGATCCCGCTCGTCGCGGCCACCAAGATCGTACGGCCATGTTCGACCGCGCGCAGCCGGGACATCGCGATCTGCTGCGGCGGCAGGCTGGTGTGCCCGTAGGTGGCGTTGTTGGTCTGCACGACCAGCAGCTGCCCGGCGGCGACGTCGCGGACCTCCTGGTCGTAGGCGACCTCGAAGCAGATGACGTCGCCGACGGTGACGGGCCCGAGCCGCATGACGCCCGAGCGGGTGCCGTGGACGAAGTCGCGGGGGATCTGGTCGAGCCGGTCGATGAACCGCGTCAGGACGTCGCGGAACGGGACGTACTCGCCGAACGGGACGGGGTGCCGCTTGACGTAGTGGTCGCCGGGGCCGGTCCGCGGGTCCCACACGATGCCGCGGTTCTCGACCTTCTCCCCGTCGGGGGTGGCGGTGAGCGCGCCGACGAGGACGGGGACGCCGATGGCCTTGACGGCGCCGTCGATGGCGGCGCGGGCGTCGGGTTCGCGGTAGGGGTCGAGGTCGCTGGAGTTCTCCGGCCAGACGACCAGTTCGGGCCGCGCGACCTCCCCGGCGCGGACGCGGCGGGCCAGCTCGTGGGTGGCCTCGACGTGGTTGTCCAGGACGGCGCGGCGCTGGCCCTGGAAGTCCAGGCCGAGGCGGGGGACGTTGCCCTGGACGACGGCGACGGTGACGGGGTCGCCGCCGGTGGGCGTGGGGATCAGGGCGCCGCCGCCGACGATCGCGCCGGCGACCGCGAGGGGCGCCGCGACGGACGCCGCCGGGGCCAGGGCGCGCCGGGCGCCGCCGCCGTTTCCCTCGCCGGCCGCGGCGGCGGCCCGGGCGCGGGCGCGGACGCGCAGGGCGGCCAGGACGGCGTAGGCGAGGAGCCCTCCGATCAGCGCGGTCAGGAAGGTCACCAGCGGCGCGCCGGCGACGGCGGCGTACGGGGTGAGGGGGGTGGAGGTCTGGCTGAACGCGAGCCGCGCCCACGGGAATCCGCCGAAGGGGACGCGGCCGCGGGCGGCCTCCTGCGCCACCCACAGGCCGGCGGCCCACACCGGCCAGCCGGGGAGCCGGGCGGCGAGCGCGATCCCGGCGCCCATGGGGGCGAGGTAGGCGGCTTCGACGAGGCTGAGCAGGATCCACGCGTCCGGGCCGATCTTGACGATGCCGGTGAGGACGGGGATGAAGAACGCGGCGCCGCCGAGGAAGCCGAGCCAGGCGCCGGTGCGGGCGGTGCCGCGGACGCCGTCGGGCGCGCGCCGCAGGCCGGGCACGCGGCCGTGCAGGGCGAGGGTGAGGGCGGCGACGCCGACGGGCGCGAGGACGACCAGGTCGTTCGGCGGGAACGCGAGCCACATGAGCAGGCCGCCGGCGACGGCGAGCAGGGTGCGGGGCCAACCGGCGCCGCCGCCGTGCCGGAACCAGGCGGCGAGGCGCAGGTGCCGGCGGGGCCGGGCGGCCGGCGCGGTGCCCGCGGCGGTGTCCCCCGCCGTGCCCGGGGCGGCGGACGCGGCGGCCGGCTGCCGGTCCGGAATGATGTCCTGGGCCAACTCCACGCCCCGTTCGCTCGGTCTCTCGGGGTTCTCCCGACTCTGCCTGCTCGGAACGCTACCGGGCCGAGCGGGCGACGGCGACCGCGAGCGGGCCCGACGGATGTCACGGGCCCTCTTCCGTGTCCCCGGCCCCGCCGACCCCCGGCAGGGCCTGACCGTCGTGCACCGGCGCTACATCCCCTACTCCCACGCCCACTACGCCGGCGACCTCGTCGACGGCGCCTACCTGCTCGCCCTGTTCGGCGACGCCGCCACCG
>NZ_QHJN01000321.1:0-3640 GCF_003947565.1 Actinomadura sp. WAC 06369
CCCAGCAAGTCCCCGACCCAGTCGCCCAGCCCGACCCCCTACACGTCCTACTACAACGGCTGGACGTCGCATCTCCCCAAGTTCACCCACCGCCCATACCCATAGGCGCAACGATGATCGGCCACACCGGATCGAATCTGAAACGGGGGGCTTATGAGAGTGGGCTGGGGATGGCTGGCCGGCTTGCTCACCGGCGCAACGCTGGGAGCCACATGGGGCTTCCTCGGCAACGACTACGAACCCGGCGACAGCGCGATCGGCACCGGCCTCATGGGCGCCGCCCTCGGCCTCTTCGTCGGCATAACGAGCGACGTGGTGCGCTTCGCAAGAAAGCATTGACGTTGCTCGCACGAACGCCCTCGTCCACGACCTGGACGGGGGCGTTCCCGTGCGGGTGGAGCCTAAAGAATTCGTGCACGCATCACGCCTTCTCCGGTCATGATGGCGCAGTGGTTGCAGAGCTGGTGCAGTCCTGGGAAAGAGCGACGCGAACGGCAGACGCACACGACGCGCGCGTGGCAAGCATGGACACCTGGGTACCGCCCAACCTCGGCGCCCTGGTTCGGGCGGTCCGAATGACGTCGCTCTGCCGCTGGGTCCCCAGCAACAGCCATACGAACTTCCACTTGCGTGCTGGGCTCAGATTCGATGCGGAGCGGTCACCGGCTCTCATTACACGCCGCCGTCCCTATGGCTACCTGGTCTTTCCGCGGTACCCCCGGGGCGAGGCCGACGACGTTCGCCCCACCTTGGTAACGCACTCGCCTACAGAAGCGGCAGCCGAACTGGAGCGGCTCTTGGCGGCCTGGCATCCCCGGCCCCAGCAAGCCGGGTCCGGGCCGAGTAAGTAGCTTGGCGCGTCATGCGAGCGACCGGGCGGCCATGATCTCTGCACGCGACGGACGAGCGGCAGCGCTATGGACAAGCCTGGACTGAAGAAGGCCAGAAGCGATCGGGCAAGCGTCGGGCACATAGGCGCGCGAAGAGGGGCTGAAACGCAAGAGCCCAGGCCGGGGACTCAGCTCCTGACCTGGGCTTTCCGGTGGGTGGAGCCTAGGGGATTCGAACCCCTGACACCCGGCTTGCAAAGCCGGTGCTCTACCAACTGAGCTAAGGCCCCTCGGGCTCCGGGCGTCGGCGTGCGCCGACGGTGGTCCGGGCACCGGACGGGAACGATCGTACACCGTGGCCGGGTGCGGCCCGACGGGACGATCGTGGGCATGCGCCAGCGCCGACGCCGGGTGGCGCCGGTTCGGCGCGGGGGTGTGTGCGGCGCGCGCGGCGCCGGCGGGCGACGGTGGTCCCGGCGAGATCGAGGCGGACGCGTCCGCTCCGCTCACGCCGGGGCCGGTGTCGCCGGCGGTGTCAGCTGTCGGACGACGTGGCCTCGGTCCACAGGTCCAGCTCGGCGCGGTCCTGCTGCAGCCGGCGCCAGACAGCGAAGCCGCCGAGAGCAACAACAGCGAGAATGAGCAGCTTCTTCACGGTGGGGACCCCTTTACCTCGACTATGAGCCCTGGTCCCGGAGGACGAGCGGTCTACGGGCCGTCCCCCAGGCTCTCCGCAGCCTAGCAACCGATCCCCGGCGATCCGCACCCACTCGCCGTTATCGGACCGAACGTCCAATCGGCCGGCCGGGCGGTTCGGGACAAAAGTGGATCTTGGGGGTGATAATCGCGGGGCAGTCGCTTGATCGTTCGGGGGCTGATCCGAGGAGGACCGAACGTGTGGACGAGCGGGAAGGGCGCGCTGGGCACGGTCGTGCTGGGTGCGGCGGCGCTGGTTCCGGCGCCCGCGCACGCGGCGGAACCGCAGGTGGTGCCGGTTCAGGTGACGGGTGATCCGTCCGAGCGCTTCAACCTGGTGATCCTCGGGGACGGCTACACGGACGCCGACATGCCCGAGTTCCGCGCGCACATCGCCGAGCACCTGAACGACCTGTGGACGATCGAGCCGTTCAAGTCGTACCGCAGCTACTTCAACGTGTACGCGGTCGAGACGCCGTCGGCGGACTCGGGCGTGAGCTGCGACCCCGAGCTGTCGTCGGCCCGGAAGGACACGCCGCTCAGCATGGCGTTCTGGAGCGGGTGCCTGGAGGACGGCATCCAGCGGCTGCTCGTGATGGACGAGGGCGCGGCCGAACGGTACGCGGACCTGGTGCCGGGGACGTCCGAGAGCAACCGGCAGATCCTCGCGCTGGCGAACAGCGACACCTATGGCGGTGCGGGCGGGACGTACGCGACGGCGTCGGGCGGGAACGCCATGTCGGCGCTCATCGCGCCGCACGAGCTCGGGCATTCGCTGGGCGGGCTGCAGGACGAGTACGACTACTACTACCGGGGCGTTCCGGGCGGGACGTACGAGGGGACGGAGCCCGAGTCGGCGCACCACACGCTGCTCACCGAGCGGGAGATGCTGGCGCAGAAGAAGAAGTGGTGGCGCTGGCTGGGGGAGCCGAGCGAGTCCGGTGGCGTCATCGGGCGCTACGAGGGCGGGCTGTACTCGGGCACAGGCGTGTGGCGGCCGAGCAGGCACTCGCTGATGAAGACGCTCGGGTACTACTTCGACCAGGTGGCGCGGGAGCGGATGACGCAGCGGATCTCCGCCAAGGTCGACCTCATCCAGGAGCACGCGCCGGCGGACGCGGTGGTGGGCGGCGACCGCGTGCTGTGGGTGGAGACGCCGCACCCCGTGGACCACCGGCTGTCGATCACGTGGACGGTCGGCGGGCGCGTGGTGGGACGCGGCCCCGACCTCGATCTCGCGAAGCTGAAGCGGAAGGGGACGTACACGGTCAAGGTGACCGTGACGGACCCGACGGAGTTCGTCCGGGATCCGGCGATCCGCGGATCGGCGGCGCTCACCCAGACGCGCACCTGGACGGTGGACGGGCGGAAGAAGACCCCGCAGGACGGGGTGCGGCCCCGGTTCACGGGCTCGACGCCGACCGACCGTCCGGTGGGGGCGGAGGCGATCGTGTACGCGGAGACGACGCATCCGGCGCGGAAGGCCCCCAAGGTGCGCTGGGAGCTGGACGGACGCGCCGTGCGCGGGGGCGAGCGGGACATCGACCTCGCCCGGTTCCGGCTGCGGGAGGGCACCCACCGGCTGGTGGCCCGGGTCGGCTCCGACCGGCTCGCGTGGACGATCGACGCGGAGCGGCCGACGGCGACGGTCGAGCTGTCGGCCGCGGGCCGGCGGGGCGGGCCGGCGGCGGGGCACGTGTTCGACGGCCCGTTCCACATGCGGCTGACCGGCGCCGACGACCGTCCGGGCGTGGTGGTGACGGAGTTCCGGGTGGACGGCGACGGCTGGTTCAACTACTTCGGCTGGCCGACGGACTCGGACGCCCCGTGGCTCTTCACCGAGAACGGCACCGTGATCGACGGGCTGACGTACGGGAAGCTCGGGAAGGGGCGGCACACCGTCGAGTACCGCGCCATCGACTCCGCGGGCAACATCGGCGAGCCGCGCACGTTCACCGTCACCCTGCGCTGACGCCCGCCCTCCCGGTGGTCCCTGCGGCGTGCCTCGGAGGGAGCCGCAGGGACCACCGGGAGGGCGGGCGTCAGCGCAGGGTGACGGTGAACGTGCGCGGCTCGCCGATGTTGCCCGCGGAGTCGATGGCGCGGTACTCGAC
>NZ_QHJN01000322.1:0-3598 GCF_003947565.1 Actinomadura sp. WAC 06369
CCCCTCCCCCGTAACCGCTCCCACCTGCGGTGACGCCGCCCCCTCCTGCTTCCGGTGGAGCCGAGGGCGCCCCGCGCCGTCTCCCGGGCCCGCCGGGCCGCCCCTCTCCTACGCCTCCAGGCCGAACGCGGTCGCCGATCCTGCGCCCCTGGAGGTACCGCGAGTCGGTTCCCCCGCCCGACGCGCGAGCGGCCTCTCCGCGACGAGCATGGGTCCGAGGGGAACCGCGCGGACGGCGCGGGCCGCGGGCGCTCGCGAGCCGACCGGCCACCATCGGCCGGGAGTCGAGATAGTACTTGACACCTCTCGGTGATCGAGGGACTGTGAGCGCCAACGCGATATATCGCGTTTTCCGGCACCCCGCTCGACCAGCAGCGGAGAGGAACATGAGCGAACGCAGCCCGGCGCCCCCAGGCGCCCGCACCGACCGACTCGCCGGCTTGATCGCCGGCCGCCGCACCAAGTGGGCCGTCCTGGCCCTGTGGATCGTCCTGCTGGCCGCGCTCGGCCCGCTCGCCGGGAAGCTCGGCGACGTCGAGGAGAACGACGCGTCGTCCTGGCTGCCCGAAGGCGCCGAATCGACGCAGGTCGTCGAGTTGCAGGAGCGCTTCCGCTCCGAGGAGTCGATGCTCGCCGTCATCGTCTACGAACGGCCGTCCGGCATCACCGCTGCGGACCGCGCGGCGGTCGCCGAGGACGCGGCGGCGTTCCGCGCGCTGCCCGGCGCGGAGACCGTGCAGGGCCCGATCCCGTCCGAGGACGGGCGGGCGCTGCAGGTCCTCGTCCCCCTCACCGGCGAGGACACCCTCGTCGACGCGGTGGACGAGGCCCGCGACCTCGCCCAGCGCGGCCCGCCCGGCCTCGCGGCCCACGTCACCGGGCCCGCCGGCGCGGGCGCCGACCAGTTCGAGGTCTTCGAGAGCATCGACGGGTTCCTGCTGATGGCCGCGGGCGGCGTCGTCATCTTCCTGCTGCTGCTCATTTACCGCAGCCCGATCCTGTGGTTCGTCCCCGTCGTGAGCGCGCTGTTCGCCCTCGGGCTCGCCCAGTCGCTCATTTACCTACTGGCCAAGTACGCGGACCTGACGGTCAACGGGCAGAGTGCGGGCATCCTGACCGTCCTGGTCTTCGGCGTCGCCACCGACTACGCACTCCTCCTCGTGGCCCGGTACAGGGAAGAACTGCACCGGCACGAGGACAAGCACGAAGCCATGGCGTTCGCGCTGCGCCGCGCCGCGCCCGCCGTCATCGCGTCCGGCGCGACCGTCGCCGCCGGGCTGGTCTGCCTGCTGCTCGCCGCGATGAACTCGACCGCCGGAATGGGCCCGGTCGCCGCGGCCGGGGTGCTGACCGCGCTCGCCGCCATGCTCACGCTGCTCCCCGCGCTCCTGGTCGTCTGCGGGCGCTGGCTGTTCTGGCCGCTGATCCCCCGCTACGACGCCAAGTACCTGGAGCCCGAGGCGTACGAGGCGGAGCACGGCGTCTGGAGCCGGGTCGCCGCGCTCGTCGGCCGGCGCCCGCGCGCGCTCTGGGCCACCACCGCAGTCGCCCTGGCAGGTCTCACGCTCGGCCTGTTCTCCCTCAACGCCACCGGACTGTCGAACGAGGGGATGTTCACCGGACGTCCCGACTCCATCGCGGGCCAGAACGTCCTGACCGAGCACTACCCCGGCGGGTCCGGCTCCCCCGCCGTCGTCATCGCCCCGGGAGGCGCCTCGGACGACCTCGCGGCGGCCATCCGCGGCACCGAGGGCGTCGCGGGGGTCGGCGCGCCGCAGACCGCGGCGGGGCTCGTCCAGTACGAGGCGACGCTGCGGGCACCGGCCGACAGCGAGGCGGCGCAGCGGACCGTCGAGCGCCTCCGCGCCTCGCTGCCCGAGGACGCCAAGGTCGGCGGGACCACGGCCATCAGCGTGGACACCAACGAGGCGTCGTCCCGCGACAACCTCGTCATCATCCCGATCGTCCTGGTCGTCGTGTTCGGCATCCTCGTGCTGCTGCTGCGCGCGCTCGTGGCGCCGCTGCTGATGATGGCGACGGTGATCCTGTCCTTCCTGGCGTCCCTGGGCGCCTCCGCGCTCTTCTTCGAGCACGTCTTCGGCTTCGAAGGGGCCGACGCGTCGTTCCCCCTGCTGGCGTTCATCTTCCTGGTGGCGCTGGGCGTCGACTACAACATCTTCCTGATGCACCGCGTCCGGGAGGAGTCGCAGTCGCTCGGCACCCGGCGCGGCATCCTGCGGGGCCTGACCGTCACCGGCGGCGTCATCACCTCGGCGGGCCTCGTCCTGGCCGCCACGTTCGCGGCCCTGGTCACGCTGCCGCTGGTGTTCATGGTCGAGCTGGGCTTCGCGGTCGCCCTCGGCGTCCTGCTGGACACCCTGATCGTCCGCTCGCTCCTGCTGCCCGCCCTCGCGCACGACATCGGCCCGCGCATCTGGACGCCGAGCCGCCTCGCCCGCGAGGAACCGGCCGAAGAAAAGCCCGAAGTGCACCAGCTCGTCCACTGAATCTCCGGGCGGGGCACCGCGCCCCGCCCGGAGTTATCCACAATCCCGAACGCCCTGACGCCACTCCTCCCCCGATGGCTAATGTCGGCCCCATGTCAACCACGGCTTCCCTCGGCGTCATCGGCGGCTCCGGCTTCTACTCCTTCCTCGACGACATCGAGGAGGTGCGCGTCGACACCCCGTACGGTCCGCCCAGCGACCCCGTCGCCGTCGGCGAACTCGCCGGACGCCGCGTCGCGTTCATCCCCCGCCACGGCCGCGACCACCGGTACCCGCCGCACCGCATCCCCTACCGCGCCAACCTGTGGGCCCTGCGCGCCCTCGGGGTGAGGCAGGTCCTCGCCCCCAGCGCCGTCGGCTCCCTCACCCCCGACCTCGGCCCCGGCACCCTCGCGATCCCCGACCAGCTCGTCGACCGCACGTCCGGACGTCCGCAGACCTACTACGACGAGGGCGCCGCCGTCCATGTCTCCTTCGCCGACCCGTACTGCCCCCACGGCCGCCGCGCCGCCCTCAAGGCCGCCCGCTCCGCCGACTGGGACCTCGCCGCCGACGGCACCCTCGTCGTCATCGAGGGGCCCCGCTTCTCCACCCGCGCCGAATCCCGCTGGTTCGCCGGGCAGGGCTGGACGCTGATCGGCATGACGGGCCACCCGGAAGCCGTCCTCGCCCGCGAACTCGCGCTCTGCTACACGCCCCTGTGCCTCGTCACCGACCTCGACGCCGGCATCGAAGAAGGCGAGGGCGTCACGATGGACGAGGTCCTGCGGGTGTTCGGCGAGAACGTCGGCCGCCTCAGATCCCTCGCCGCCGACATCGTCACCGCGCTCCCCACCGAACGCGACTGCCCCTGCCCGAACGTCCTCGACGGCATCGACCTCCCCCTCCGACTCCCCTGACCCGCCGGATTCCCAGCCCGGCCGTCGAGTCGTCCCGCACCCGACGGCCGGGGCGAGCACACCCGAGCCCGCTCAACCCACCGGAGAAGCAGGTGACCCGCCCGACGCTCCCGCCCCGCCTGCGCCGGCCGCTCGCGACACTGTTCGCCGCGGCCGCCGCGTGGCTCGCCCTGCTCACCCTGCGCCCCGGCC
>NZ_QHJN01000323.1:0-3540 GCF_003947565.1 Actinomadura sp. WAC 06369
GGCGGCGGGTGAGCGGTGACACGCCGGGCTCGGGGGGCGGGTGGAATGAGCAGTGCCCGGTTGCCGTTACAGTGGTTGGCGTCGGTGTGGCTTGTGTCCCCCGGGCTCTACCCATCGCCTTCGAGGAATACCGCCGGTCCCTTCGCGGGCCGGGCCGGAGCTTCGTTGTGCCTTTCGCCGCGAGGCGACCACCACACCGGCCTCGACGCCGTGGCCCCGGCGGGATTTCGGTCCCACCGGGGCCACGGCGCTTTTTCGTCGCCGCTTCGTGGTCGCCGCGGTCGCCCGTCGCCGCGCTCCCTGTCGCCGGGGCCGCGCCGTCAGGTGATGGCGGTCGCGATGCCGATCGCGATCGCGGCGACGACCGCCAGGACGGCGACGGACGCGGCCGCGATGACCCGGACGCGGCGGCCGCGGCCGGGCCCGCGGTCGCCGAGCCGTGCGAGCCGATGGGCCAGCCGCGGGTCGTCCTCGCTCAGGCGGACCTCGATCTGGGTGAGGATCCGCTGCTCCTCCATCGACAGCGCCATGCTCATACCTCCGGGGGGCGGCCGGTCAAGTGACTGGTTCTTCCCCACAGATCATGATCATTATCCTTCCGGGGCGGCGGCCGTTGCGCCGCGCGCGGGCGGGCTCTCGCGGTGGTACCGGTCGACGGCGGTGACGTAGTAGGTGTAGGTCCGGCCGGGTTCGGCGGTGGGGTCGATGATGCCGCCGCCGCGGACGTCGGCGATGAGCCGGTCGGGGTCGACGGCGGCGCACTCGTCGCCTTCGCCGTCCACCCGGTACACCGCGTGGGAGGCGGCGTCGGGCGAGGGCTTCCAGCGGACCTCGACGCCGTCGGCGTGGGCGCGCGCGGTGACGCCGTGCGCGGGCGCGGGCGCGCCGTCGCCTTCCCCGTCGTCGCCGGTGCCGTTGGGGGCGATGACGGGCGGGATGGCGGGGCGGGCGTAGTGCTCGTCGCGCAGGCGGGTGGCGAACCCGTCGGTGTTGTCCATCAGGTTGGAGGCGCTGAAGTAGACGTCGCCGTCGACTTCGGGGTGCTCGGCGTTGAGGGACAGGTGCCGGGTGAGCTCGGCGGGGTCGTTCCAGGCGCCGCCCTGCCCGACGCGGTAGGCGCCCTGCCCGATGTAGAGGCGGACGTCGGTGCCCTTGACCTGCTCGGACCACCAGCCGACGAGTTCGGCGTAGTCGGCGGCGGGGTCCCCGATCGGCCAGTACAGCTGGGGCGTGACGTAGTCGACCCAGCCTTCCTTGATCCAGGTGCGGGTGTCGGCGTAGACGTCGTCGTGGCTCTGCAGGGCGCGGGTGTCGGACCCGGCGGGGTCGGTGGTGGCGTTGCGCCACACGCCGAACGGGCTGATGCCGAACCGGACGTGCGGCTTGGCGGCGTGGATCTTCTCCGAGACGGTCCGCACGAGGGTGTTGACGTTGGCGCGGCGCCAGTCGCCGAGGTCCTGGCCCTTGCCGTGGGCGCGGTGGGTGGCCTGGTCGGGGAACGCGCCGTCCTCGGGGTAGGGGTAGAAGTAGTCGTCGAAGTGGACGGCGTCGATGTCGTACTTGTTCACCACGTCCAGGACCGAGGCGGTGACCAGTTCGCGGACCTCGGGGACGCCCGGGTCGTACCACAGGCCGTCGCCGTACTCGCGGACCCATGCGGGGTTGCGGCGGGCGGGGCTGTCGGGCGCGAGCTTTTTCAGGTCGGTCTGGCGGCTGACGCGGTAGGGGTTGAACCAGGCGTGGAACTCCAGGTTGCGGGCGTGCGCCTCCTTCAGCAGGAAGTCCAGGACGTCGTAGCCGGGGTCCTTGCCGGGCTCACCGGTGATCCACTGCGACCAGGGCTCGTGCGGGGAGTCGTAGAACGCGTCGGAGTTGGGGCGGATCTGGACGAACACGGCGTTCATGTTCATCGCGGCGGCGCGGTCGAGCAGGCGGGTGTACTGCTTCTTCTGCTCGGCGGCGGACGCGCCGGGGTCCTTGGGCCAGTCGATGTTGCCGACGGTGGCGATCCATATGCCGCGCAGCTCGCGGCCCTTCGCGCCGTCGGGGGCGGGCACGCCGGAGCATTCGGCGGGGGCCCCCGCGGCGGGCGCGCGGGAGCCGGCGCGCTCGTCGCCGCCGAGCGCGGTCAGGGCGCAGCCGGCGAGCGCGCCCGCCGACACCAGCGACGCGGCGGCGGCCATCCGGGTTCTGTTCAGCCATGACATAGCGGTTCATTGTTACCCACTTGTTGCGGTGCTGCGTCCATAACGGCGGGACAACCTGCGGCGATGTTGCGTTCTTCGAACACGTGTTCCATTCTGGTGGGGGTGCCGGCGCGATGACCGGCGGCGACGGCACCCCATCGGTCGAACGCACCGCACGACCGCGCACGGGAGCCCGCCCCGCGGGGGCGCGGGCTCCCGGCACGACACGAAGGGACAAGGGGGCCGCAATGCGCTGGGACCACCTGCGGCTCGACGACGGCGGCACCGGACGACCGGACGCACCGCTGATCGAACGCCGCGCCGTCGCCCGCACGTTCGACACGCCCGGTTTCCGCGGCATGACCTTCTACGAGGTGCGCGCCCGCACGATCATCAACCGGGTGCCGGACGCGGCGCGGGTGCCGTTCCGGTGGACGATCAACCCCTACCGGGGCTGCTCGCACGCCTGCACGTACTGCTTCGCGCGCCGCACCCACGAATACCTCGACCTGGACGCCGGCGCCGACTTCGACTCCCGGATCGTGGTGAAGGTCAACGCCGCCGAGCGGGTCCGGGCGGAGCTGGCCGCGCCGCGGTGGCGGGGCGAGCCGGTCGCGATGGGCACCAACGTCGACTGCTACCAGCGGGCCGAGGGCCGCTACCGGCTGATGCCGGGCATCATCACCGCCCTCGCCGACGCCGCGAACCCGTTCTCCATCCTGACCAAGGGCACGCTGATCCTGCGGGACCTGCCGCTGCTGGCCGACGCCGCCGCCCGCACCCGCGTCGACACGGCGGTGTCGGTCGGGTCGCCCGACCCCGAACTGGCGCGGCTGGCCGAGCCGGGCGCCCCCGCGCCGCGGCGGCGCCTGGAGGTGTGCGCCGCGCTGAACGAGGCGGGGGTGGGCTGCTCGGTGCTGATGGGCCCGATCATCCCCTACCTGTCGGACTCCCCCGCGCAACTGGACGCGGCGGTGCGGGAGATCGCGGCGGCGGGCGCGACGTCGGTCGCCCCGATCGTCCTGCACCTGCGCCCGGGCGCCCGCGAATGGTTCCTGGGCCGGCTGCGCGAGCACCACCCGGACCTGGTCGCCCCCTACGCGCGGCTCTACGGGAGCGGCGCGTACGCCCCCGCGCGGTACCGGCGCGAAATCGCCGCGCGCGTCCGGGAACTTGCCGAGCGCCACGGGGTCGGAGCGCGGCCGGGCGCCGCGCGCCCGCCCGCGGGCGGCGCGGCCGCGCCCGGCGGCCGGCCCGAGGAGCCGGGCGGGCCCCGGCAGCTCACGTTGATGTGACCCCCTCCGCCCGCCCGGCGGACGGCGGCGGGACGGGCGGAGGGCGCGGGGCGGTGGAT
>NZ_QHJN01000034.1:0-58769 GCF_003947565.1 Actinomadura sp. WAC 06369
CGGCGGTCGAGCGCATCGCCCGGGAGGCGTTCGAGCTGGCGCAACGTCGGCGCCGCCGGGTCACCATCGTGCACAAGGCCAACGTGCTGAGGATGACGAACATGGTGTAGAAGCCGTACACGTCCTCCGGCGCCTGGGGGAGGAACTCGCGGTACCAGGAGAGCACGTCGCGGGTGCGTTCGACGGGCCACACGGTGATCGCCATCCCGACCGTGTCCACCGGGTGGAGCCGGTAGGTCAGGGAGGTGACGACGCCGAAGTTCCCGCCGCCGCCGCGCAGCGCCCAGAACAGGTCGGGGTGCTCGTTCTCGTCGGCGGTGACGAACCGCCCGTCGGCCAGGACGACGTCCGCGGCCAGCAGGTTGTCCACCGTCAGCCCGTACTTGCGCGTGAGGTAGCCGTGGCCGCCGCCGAGGGTGAGGCCCGCGGCGCCGGTCGAGGACACGATCCCGGCGGGCGTGGCGAGCCCGAAGGCGTGGGCCGCGTGGTCGAGGTCGCCGAGCAGGGCGCCGCCGCCGACCTGCGCGGTCCGGGCGGCGGGATCGACGTGCACCCACCGCATCGGCGACAGGTCGATGGTGACGCCCTCGTCCACCAGGCAGAGCCCCGGCCCGCTGTGCCCGCCGCCGCGGACGGCCGGTTCCAGCCCGGCGTCGCGGACGAGCGCGACCGCCGCCATCACGTCTGCGGCGTCCGCGCACCGCACTATCGCGGCCGGATGCTTGTCGATCATCGCGTTGTAGACCTTGCGGGCTTCGGCGTACGCCGCGTCCCGCGGATCGATGACCGGTCCGCGCAGGCTGGAGCGCAGCGCCTCCACTGTCGCGCTGTTCATGATGTTCTCCCCGGACGAGCCGAACCGCACGGCCGGGCGCCCGCGGCGGCCGCCGGTGCGCTCCGCGCCGTGCCGGCCTGTACGCAGGCCGCCCTGCCCGGCCCTCCGCCAGGGAAAACCGCACAAATGGACATATAGCAACAAATGGGTTTAAAGGTGCTGGGGTCAGGGGCGGCGGGACGGCTCGGCGGACGCGGCCGCCGCGCCGTACCCCATCCCGAGCGCCATCCCGGACGACGCCGCGCGCAGGCAGCCCAGGACCAGCCGGCCCGCGCGCGCCGACCGCGCCCGCGCGGACACCCGCGGACCCTCGCGCAGCACGGCCCACGCGGCCCACCCGACCGCGACCACCGCCCAGTACGACACCAGCCGGTACAGCGCGACGGCCGCGACGGCCGCGGCCGGCCCGGCGCCCAGCGCCGCCAGGGCCGCCGCCATGCTCGTCTCGACCGCGCCGAGCCCGCCCGGCAGCAGCGGCAGCGCGCTGCCCGCCGCCTGCGCCGCGAAGTACGCGAGCGCGACGCCGTGCGGCGGCACCGCGATCCCCACCGCCTGCGCCGCCGCGAACAGCGCCAGGATGTCGAAGGCCCAGTTGAGGACCGCCAGCGCGGCGAGCGCCGCCCAGTCGCGCCCGGACGGCCGCAGCACGTCCCGCGCCTCGGCCAGCGCGGCCGCCGCCCGCGCCGCGCGGGGCGCCACGCGCGGGTGCGCCACCGCCCTGCCGCCCGCCCGGCGCAGCGCCCCCGCCGCCGCGCGGCGCGCACCCGGCCGCAGCAGCACGGGCGCGGCGAGCAGCGCCGCGGCGACCGGGACGGCGAGCGCCGCCAGCACCGGTCCGCGCGAGCGCGGCTCCGCCAGCAGCGCCGCCGTCCCGATCGCGGTGTACGCCGACGTCGTGATCACGCCGCCCGCCAGGATCACCGCGGTCGCCAGCCGGGCCGGCGCGCCGCCCCGCCGGAACTGCCGGAACGTGTAGACGACGCTCACCGCGGGGCCCGCCGGAAGGGTCGTCGACAGCGCGTTCCCCGCGTAGGTGATCGCGAAGGCGCGGCGCAGCGACATCCGCAGCCCGCCCACCCGCAGCAGCCGCCGCTGCAGCCGGGCGAACGCGCCCATCGACCCCGCGCCGCCCACCACGACCAGGACCAGCCACAGCGGCTCGGCCCGCCCCGCCGCGGCCCGCAGCGCGCCCGGATCGGGGAGCCGGTCGCGGTTCAGGACGAGCGCCGCGACGGCACCCAGCACCAGCGCCCACTGGACGGCGACGCCCGCGCGCCGCCACCGCGGCGCACGAGGCTGCTCCGCGACCACCCGCTCCACGCCCGCTCACCCCGCAAGATCCTTTTACGGTGCGAACCTACGGTCGGGGGCGGACATTCCCCGGCGGCCGGGATCCGGAAACCGGCGCAGCCGCTTGCGGCCCGTCCGCTTCCGGCCCGTCCGCGCCCGGACGTCCCGGCTCAGGGGCGGTTCGTCGGGTTCACCGCGTCCGACTCGGCGGGGCCGTCCCGGTCGGGCCAGCGCTCGTCCTCGCCCGGCCGGGCGGCCTGCTCGTCGTACTCGGCGACGCTCAGCCCGTCCCGGTCCTGGTCCGGCTCCTCGATGACGTGGTCCGCGGGCGGATCCTGGACGTACTGCTCGGTCAGGGCGACCTCGTCGGCCTGCTCGTCGTCGCCCATGTCGTCCACGTCCGCGCGGAAGTCTCTGTCCTCTCCAGGGTTGCGCTGCCTCATGCCCCCGGTGTGCCCGCAGCCCGGCGCCCTATGCGGCCGGGCGGTCCCGGACGGCGACGAGCCCGCCGACCACGCCGACGAACGCCGTGCCGTCCGGGCCGATCGTGACCGGCGCCCAGTTGTTGTCGAACCACTTGCCCGTCCCGGTCAGCACCTTGTAGACCGTCCGGCCGGTGTGGACGTCGACCGCAGTGAGGTACCAGGCGTCGACGAGGTCGCGGCGCGGCTCCTTCGTGTACACGTACAGCAGCCCGGCCGGGACCGACACCTTCGGGACGGTCGACGGCGACCGCTCCGCGCTCGTCCACACGGTGCGGCAGCCCGCGCCGCCGGCGTCGACGTCCACGCGGGCGAGCCCGCCGGTCGGCGCGCCGCCCGGCGGCAGCTCGAAGAAGTTGCGGTAGCCGTGGTTGTTCTCGATGAACAGGCTGTTCCCGTACCCGACCAGCGAGTTGTCCGTCGCGCTCCGCCCGCTGCCGAACACCGGCTCCCGGCAGACGAGGCTCCCGTCGTCCCGCCGCCGCACGACCACGTTCATCCGGTCGTCGGCGTTGTCGGTGATCGCCACGTACGCGTCGCCGAGCAGCGTCGGCGTCGTCCCCGACCCCTGGTCGATCTGCCCCGGCTTGCGGCCCGAACCCCGGTCGTACGGCTCGCGCCACACGGTCCGCGGCATGCCGGTCGCGTCCGCCCGCATCGCGTACAGCGCGTGGTCGGACACGATCGAGACGCCGTCCTCACCGGCGGCGAACGAGTTCTGGATCCGCTCGCCGCCCGCCAGCCGCGTCGCCCGCACCGTCCCGGTGTCCGGATCGACCGTGCCGAGGCGCCCGCCCCGCGTGACCCACCAGATCAGGCCCGTCCAGTCCGGCCCGACCGCGGTGATCGGGTCGCACTCGCCCTGCGGCCACGGGTTCGTCCACGTCGCGCAGTCGTGCGGCAGGTACGGGCTCAGGTCCCAGTCGTCGACGACCTCGAACCGCCACCGCCCGTCCGGCCCCTTCCCGTGGGCGAACCGGCGCAGGTGGAAGTCGGAGTCGGCGAGCACCGCGCGGTCCTGCGGGTCGAGGTAGTAGTACGCCCCGCCGGACGTGTCGGTGAAGATCTTGTCGAGGCTCAGCGAGAACACCGCCTCCACCGTGGACGGACGCGGCGGAAGCTCGAACGTCGCGAGATCGTCCAGCGTCCGCGGGTCGATCAGGCGCAGCATGAAGTTCTGCCCGCGCGTGCACTGGGCGACGATCAGCCCGCTCCGCCGCGCGAACGTCACCGTCGAGCACAGCCCCGGGAGCCCGCCGCCCTTCGCCTCGTCCAGCACCTCCGGGTTCCGGCCCAGGGGCCCGAGGAACGGGTAGGCGTCGGACGCGTGGCTGTCGGCGTGCATCGACGACGTCCCGACCGGGCCCATGTGCGGGTTCGCCGAGACCGGTGCGCCGGGCAGCGGCCGCGGCGTCGCCGGACCGCCGACGAACGCGGGGACGCGCCCGGTGCCGGGGCCGTCGGGGATCGGGTCCGCGCCCGCCGCCGACGGCAGCAGCGCCGCCGCCAGCGCGACGGGAAGCACGGCGGCGAGCAGGGCTCTGCGCATCGGGCAACTCCTCGTCAGGACGTCGCCCCGTTCGCGCCGCCGGGACGTTCAACGCATCGTCAGTATGATCGTCCGGGGCGCCCGGATGGTTACCATCCCCGCATGGCCGTGAAAGCAGTGATCTTCGACTGGGGCGGCACCCTGACCCCCTGGCACGACATCGACATCGGCGACATGTGGCGCGCCATCTGCACCGCCCACCTGCCCGCCGACGACGTCGAGCGGGTCGCCGCCGCGCTGCTGGAGGCGGAACTCGAGCTGTGGCGGCGCGGCGAGGAGCAGCACCGCAGCGCCACCCTCGCCGAGGTCTTCGAGCGCGCGGACGCCGGACTGGAACTCACCGAGGCGCTCCTGGAGACCCACTTCGAGACCTGGACGCCCCACACCTTCACCGACCCGGCCGTCCCCGGCCTGTTCCGCGCCCTCCGCGACCGCGGCATCAGGATCGGCGTCCTGTCCAACACGATGTGCGGGCGCGACTGGCACGAGCGCGTCTTCGCCCGCGACGACGTCCTCGACCTCCTCGACGGCGCCGTCTACTCCAGCGAGATCCCGTGGACCAAGCCGCACGCCGAGGCGTTCCGCGCCGCGATGGACGCCGTCGGCGTCACCGACCCCGCGTCCTGCGTCTTCGTCGGCGACCGCCCCTACGACGACGTCCACGGGGCCAAGTCGCTCGGGCTCCGGGCCGTCCAGATCCACCACCAGACCACCCACGCGTTCACCCGGCCCGGCCTCCTGCCGCCCGACGCGCTCATCCACCGCATCGACGAGCTGCTGCCGCACCTCGACGGGTGGTGACCTAGGGCTTCGCGGCGACGATCAGATCCCGGGAGATCGCCTGGTCGACGCGGTGGCGGAACCGCAGGTACGGCTCGGATTCCGCCACCCGCAGCCCGCTCCCCGCCAGGATGTCCGCCAGGTCCTCGCGCCGCCCCACGAACGTGTTCCACGAGATACCGATCGCGCCGCCCGGCCGCAGCAGCCGCGCCCACTCCGGGACCGCGGCGGCCAGCAGCTCCACCGGGCTGCGCGACAGCTCCTGCCGCCGCCCCGGCCGCCCGCCCTTGGGGCGGCTCGCGTGCTGGACGCCGTACGGCGCGTCCGTCACGACCAGGTCGAACGACGCGGGCTTGAAGAACCGCCCCGCCTGCAGCGAGTCGGCGTTCACCACCTCGATGTCGATCGTCTCGCCGCTCTTGTAGCGCTCCTTCGACGCCCCGAGCGTCACGTGCAGGCGCCGCCCGACCACCGACTTCTCGCGCCGGATGTTCGCCACCTCCGCCCGGTGCTTCACCCGGTTGTTGCGCAGCCACGTCTTGATGAACGCCGCGTACGCGTCGAAGTCCTTGCCGTCGAGGTCGATCCCGGCCGCGTCGAACCCGTACATCATCGCCTGGTTCAGCGTCGTGCCCCGGCCGCACATCGGGTCCAGCACCCGCGGCCGCCCGGTCACCAGGTCGGCGGGGGAGTCGGTCGCCATCGCCGTCACGTTCAGCAGCAGCTTCGTGAAGTGCTCGTTCGTCTTCCCCGAGTACTTCTGGATCGTCAGCAGGTCGCTGCCGAACAGGTCCAGCGGCTCGACCGCCACGGGCCTGAGCAGGCCGCCGTCGCAGAACTCGAACAGCGCGTACAGCGACGACAGGTTCGACAGGAGCCGCACGTCCGGCGGGCCCAGCTCGTCGGCCTCGAACGTCACGTAGCCGACGCCGCCGACCGATGTCTCGCCGATGTCGCGGATCCGCCCGCCGAGCGCCCGCTCACCGAACACCGCGAGCTCGGCCCGCACCAGTTCGGCGGCGGCCTGCGAGTAGACCCGGTTGTGCGAAGGGGAGACGAGAAGGCCGTACGCGGTCATTCGAAGGAGCCTAACAGCGCGCCCCGCCGCCCGAGCCGGGCGCGGACACGCCCCCGGCCTCCCCGTCGGCGCCGGTCAGGCGGTCCCGATGCGGCGCCGCTTCGGACGCCCGCCGCGCGGACGGACCGACGGGAAGTCCGGCGCCTGGACGACGCGGCCCTCGACCGTCGGGACCTCCCCGGCGGTGTCGTCGGCGGGGCCCTCGCCGGTACCGCCGGCGGGGCCGTCGGGACGGGCGTCGTCCCGCGCGGCGGCGCCCGGGGCGGGCAGCGCCGCGGGCCCGGCGGGCGGGGCCTCCGGCGGCTCCAGGTCGGGCAGGTGGCGCGACGCCGCGTTCAGCAGCTCGGCGACGCGGCTCTTCAGGCTCGCCAGGTCGGCGCGGGCCACGTCCGCCTGCGCCTGCGCGCGGCGGGCGTTGCGGCGGGCCTCGTCCCGCTCGGCGGCCAGCCGGTTCAGCTGCTCGTGGTAGGCGGCCCGCAGTTCGTCGAGAGCGCTCGCGGCGCCGTTGTGCGGAGTGGTCATGCTCGTCTGGGCTCCTCCCCCGAGTGGTCCAGTGGCACAGGATGCAACGCCCGTTCCGGGCCGGGTGGTTCCCCGAAGTGTGGAAGATCACTCACCGGTCGCCGGGGACGGGACGCGGCGCGAGCGCGGCGTCCGGCAGCCCCGGGAACGCGTCCGCCGGAGCGGCCGCCCCCGCCCGGGCCCGCCAGCGCGCGGCGCGGGCCGCCGCCCGCAGCGCCCCGTCGGCCGCGAAGACCCGCAGGTCGGGCGCCGACGCCCCCGCCAGCGCGACGTAGCCCGGGACGACGCCGTCCTCCAGCGCCGCCGCGAGCAGCGCCGCGCTGCGGACGTCCGTGATGCGCACCGGCAGCTCGTAGGCCGGCGCCGCGGCGACCGGGTCCGCGGTCATGACCGACAGCAGCGCGTCGCGCCGCGACCGGTGGCCGTCCCACATCTCCTTCGCGGTCGCGCGCAGCTCGCCGGCCAGCCGCCCGCCGAGCACGCCGTACCCGTACACGGCCGCGTGCTCGGCGGCCAGCACGTCCTGCAGCGCGGGCGCGCCGGACCGGCCCGGCACGGGCGCCGGGTCGCCCCCGGCCGTCCGCGCGTGCCCGGCCTCGCAGGCCGCGATGCTCGCCAGGAGCTGCGCGAGCCCCGGCTCGGCGTCCGCCGTGTCGGCGGCGCGCGCCGCGGCCGACTCGCCCTCCGCCCGGCGCAGCGCCGCGAGCGCCGCGTCGCGCCCGGACGGGACGGGCCGCGCGCCGGGCGGCGGGATCCGGCCGCCCTCGTGCCGCCGGTCGCCCGAACCGGGCACGTGATGCGCCTTCAGCACCCGCAGGTGCTCGCGGTGCCGCGCCAGGACGGGATCGATCTCCCCGGCCAGGCCGGGGACCGCGGCGCGGGCCGCCTCGTACGTGGCGATGAGGTCCTGCTCGGCGGCGATGGCGCGCACCAGCGCGGGCATCCCGCGCACGGGCGCCGCGGCCTCGGCGGCGCACCCCGTCAGCGCCCCGGACAGCAGCGGCAGGGCGAGCGCGCCCCCGAGCAGCGCCCGGCGCCGCACGCCGCCGCGCGGTACGGCCTGAGGCAAGGGAGTCTCCTCACCGGATGGTGTGGGCGGTGACGCGCACGCGGACGTGCGCGCCGGGATGTGCAGGGGAGGCCCGCGGGGCCGGTCGCTCCGGGAGCCGGCGGCGGACCGCTACCAGCATTTCACATCCGCCGCGCCGGTGACCTGTCCGAAAGACCGCTGCGGTGTCCGGCTGTCGATAGTCTTGAAGGGTCAGCGGACACACGGTGACATCAGGACAACACGAGGAGGGGCCATGAGCGTCGAGTCCCGCGGAGGTCCGGCCCGCGGGGGCCGCCCCGGCAGGGGCCGCGCCCATGGGGACCGTGAGCGGAGCGGCCGGGACCGCCGCCCCGACCCCGCGGCGCGGCCGACCCGCGACGTCGCCGCCGCCGAGCTGCGGCACCTGCTCGAACCGGCCGTGACCGAGGCCGGGTTCGACCTCGAGGACATCGACGTTCGCCCGGCGGGTCGGCGCCGCCTCGTCAAGGTCGTCGTGGACGCCGACGGCGGCGTCGGGCTCGACGACATCGCGCGGCTCAGCGAGACGGTGTCCGCGCTGCTCGACGGCTCCGACGTCATGGGCGCCTCCCCGTACGTGCTCGAGGTGACCTCGCCCGGCGTCGACCGGCCCCTCACCGAGCCGCGGCACTGGCGCCGCGCCGTCGGCCGGCTGGTCGTCGCGCCGCTGGCGGAGGGCGGGCAGGTCGAGGGCCGGGTGGTCGCGGCCGACGACGAGGCCGTCGAGATCGAGGTCGCCGAGCCGCGCCGGAAGAAGGGAGCCGGCGCGGGGGGCGGCGGTACGTCCGCTGGGTCGAAGACCGCCGGGCCGGGCGCCCGGCGGCGCCGGTTCGGCCTCGGCGAGCTGGGGCGCGGCCGCGTCCAGGTGGAGTTCAAGGCTCCGCCGCCCGGGGCGGCCGAAGATTCGCGTTCACCGGCTGAGCCGGACTAGAGGGGGGAACCTCGTGGACATCGACATGACCGCCCTGCGGGGCCTGGAGAGCGAGAAGGACATCTCGCTCGACGTGGCCGTGAAGGCCATCGAAGACGCCCTGCTGATCGCCTACCACCGAACCGAGGGCGCGGCGCCCCGGGCGCGCGTCGAGCTGGACCGCACCACCGGGCACGTCACCGTCTGGGCCACCGAGACCGACGAGGAGGGCACCGCCCTCCGCGAGTACGACGACACCCCGACCGGGTTCGGGCGGATCGCCGCCACCACCGCGAAGCAGGTCATCCTGCAGCGGCTGCGCGACGCCGAGGACGAGCTGACGTTCGGCGAGTACGCGGGCCGCGAGGGCGACATCGTCAGCGGCATCATCCAGCAGGGCAAGGACCCGCGGAACGTGCTCGTCGACCTCGGCAAGATCGAGGCGGTGCTGCCGCCGCAGGAGCAGGTGCCGGGGGAGCGGTACGAGCACGGCGAGCGCCTGCGCGCCTACGTCGTCCAGGTCCGCAAGGGCCACCGCGGCCCGTCGGTGCAACTGTCGCGCACCCACCCCAACCTGGTGCGCAAGCTGTTCGCGCTGGAGGTCCCGGAGATCGCCGACGGGACGGTGGAGATCGCGGCGATCGCCCGCGAGGCCGGGCACCGCACCAAGATCGCGGTGCGCTCGCGCAAGCCGGGCGTGAACGCCAAGGGGGCCTGCATCGGCCCCGTCGGCGGGCGCGTCCGCAACGTGATGACCGAGCTGCACGGCGAGAAGATCGACATCGTGGACTGGTCGGAGGACCCGGCCGAGTTCGTCGGGAATGCGCTGTCGCCGGCGCGCGTTTCGAGTGTCGAGGTCGTGGACGCGGACGCCCGGGTCGCCCGGGTGATCGTGCCCGACTACCAGCTTTCGCTGGCCATCGGCAAGGAAGGGCAGAACGCCCGGCTCGCGGCCCGGCTCACCGGCTGGCGGATCGACATCCGGTCCGACACCGAGCCCGTCGAGCCCGCCGGGGGCGCCGACCCCCGCGGGCCGGGACGGCCGCAACCGGACGATCGCGGCGACCGGCCGCAGACGCCCCCCAAGGCCGCCGGGACCGGCGGATCCGGATCTTCTACGTCAGGAGACCATGCGACAGGTCCCGCCGACGCCTCGGCGCGGTAGACTCTTGAAAAGCGGCCGGGCTGCCCCCATGCGCACGTGTGTGGGCTGTCGGGTCCGCACGGCCAAGTCCGACCTGCTCCGCCTGGTGGTGGTCGAGGGCGTGATCGTCCCCGATCCGCGCGGGCGGATGCCGGGGCGGGGCGCGCATCTGCACCCCGATCCGGGATGCCTCGAGCTCGCAGAGCGACGTCGGGCGTTCCCCAGGGCGTTCCGCCTTCAGGGGCCGCTCGACGCCGATGTGCTGCGGGCGCGGGTTGCGGAGCGGGCCGCGCGGCAGCAGGATGGCTGAACGTAATGGCCGAACGGTAAGCGACGTCTAGTCGGGAAGCAGGTCGAGATTGCTATGAGCGCTCGATGAGCACGCCGCGATGAGTACGGCAAGTTAGCGACGGTCCGGTGGCCGCACCCCCGGACCGAGTAGGGAGTGCAGTGGCCAAGGTCCGGGTATACGAGCTCGCCAAGGAGTTCGGAGTAGAGAGCAAGGTCGTCATGGCCAAGCTCCAGGAGATGGGCGAGTTCGTCCGTTCGGCGTCCTCCACGATCGAGGCGCCGGTCGTACGCAGGCTTACCGAAGCCTTCCAGAACGGTTCCTCCAAGCAGGGGGACAGGCGCGCCGCACCGAAGAAGCCTTCGGGGCAGCCGCGTCCGTCCGCGCCGCGTCCGGGTCCGCCCGCCGGCGACGGACGTTCCCAGGGTCCGCGTCCGGGCCCCCGTCCGGGCCCCGGTGGTCCCGGCGGCCAGGGCGCGCAGCGCCCGTCCGCGCCGAAGCCCGGCCCCGCCGGCGCCGGTGCGCCGAAGCCGGGCCCGCGCCCGCCGGTCCCGCCGGCGCCGACCCAGCAGGTCCCCGGCCGGCAGGCTCCGGGGCAGCAGGCTCCGGGCCAGCAGGTGCCGCCCCCGGCCGCCGCGCAGGGCCCGAGCGCCCCGCCGGCCGGTGAGCGCACCGACCGCGGCGAGCGCACCGAGCGCACCGACCGCGGCGAGCGGCCCGGCGGCCAGGGCGGCGGACGCCCGGCCGGCGGCCCGAAGCCGGGTCCCCGCGCGCCCAAGCCGGGCCCGCGTCCCGGCCCCCGCCCCGCGGGCGGCGGCCGCGGCCCCGGCGGTCCGCGTCCGGGCAACAACCCGTTCAGCTCCAACGCCAGCGGCATGGGCCAGGCGCCCAAGCCGGGCCCGCGTCCCGGCCCGCGGCCGGGCGGCGACCGTCCCGCCCGGGACGGCGGTCCGGCGGGCGGCCCCCGTCCGGGCCCGCGTCCCGGCGGCGCCCCCGGCGCCGGCGGCCCGCGCCCGAACCCGGGCAGCATGCCGCCCCGTCCGGGCGGCCCGCGGCCCAGCCCGATGAACATGCCGTCCTCGCGTCCCGCGGCCCCCGGTCGCGGCGGCCCCGGCGGCGGTCGTCCCGGCGGCGGCGGACGCCCCGGCGGCGGCGGTCGTCCCGGTGGCGGCGGCGGTCGTCCGGGCGGCGGCTTCGGCGGTCCGCGCGGCGCCGGCGGCGGTGGCGGCGGTCGTCCGGGCGGCGGCTTCGGCCCCCGGCCCGGCGGCGGCGGCGGTCGCGGTCGCGGCGGCACGCAGGGCGCGTTCGGCCGTCCCGGCGGACGTCCCGCACGCGGGCGCAAGTCGAAGCGGGCGCGTCGTCAAGAGTTCGAGAACATGCAGGCGCCCGCCGTCGGCGGCGTCTCGGCCCCGCGCGGCAACGGCAAGACCATCCGGCTGCCGCAGGGCGCCTCGCTGACCGACTTCGCCGAGAAGATCGGCGCCAACCCGGCGTCGCTCGTCGCGATCATGATGCACCTCGGCAAGATGGTCACCGCGACGCAGTCCGTCGACCCCGACGACCTGCAGGCGCTCGGGCTCGAGCTGGACTTCGACGTCCAGGTCGTCAGCCCCGAGGACGAGGACCGCGCGCTGCTCGAGTCGTTCGACATCGAGTACGGCGAGGACGAGGGCGGCGAGGAGCACCTCCAGGCGCGTCCGCCCGTGGTCACCGTCATGGGCCACGTCGACCACGGTAAGACGAAGCTGCTGGACGCCGTCCGGCACGCCAACGTGCAGGCGGGCGAGGCCGGCGGCATCACCCAGCACATCGGCGCCTACCAGGTCGAGACCGAGGTCGACGGCGAAGAGCGCAAGATCACCTTCATCGACACCCCGGGTCACGAGGCGTTCACCGCCATGCGTGCCCGCGGTGCCGACACCACCGACCTGGTGGTGCTGGTGGTCGCCGCGGACGACGGCGTCAAGCCGCAGACGACCGAGGCGATCGACCACGCCACCGCGGCCGGGGTGCCGATCGTGGTCGCGGTCAACAAGATCGACGTCGAGGGCGCCGACCCGAACAAGGTGCGGGCGCAGCTCACCGAGTACGGCCTGGTCGCCGAGGAGTTCGGCGGGCAGACCATGTTCGTCGACGTGTCCGCCAAGCAGGGCACGAACATCGACGGGCTGCTCGAGGCGATCATCCTGGCCGCCGACGCCGAGCTCGAGTTGAAGGCCAACCCCGACATGCCCGCCCAGGGCTCGGCCATCGAGGCCCACCTGGACAAGGGCCGGGGCGCCGTGGCGACCGTGCTGGTGCAGCGCGGCACGCTCCGGGTCGGCGACTCGATCGTCTGCGGCGTGGCCAACGGCCGCGTCCGGGCGATGCTCGACGAGAACGGCAACAACGTCGAGGAGGCGGGCCCGTCCCGTCCGGTGCTGGTGCTCGGCCTCGCGGCCGTGCCCGGCGCGGGCGACAACTTCCTGGTCGTCGACGACGACCGGGTGGCCCGGCAGATCGCCGACAAGCGCGTCGCGCGCAAGCGCAACGCCGAACTGCTGCGCAGCCGCAAGAGCAGCTCCCTCGAGGAACTGTTCAAGGACTTCCAGCAGGGCAAGCGGGAAGAGCTGCTGCTCATCCTCAAGGGCGACGTGTCCGGTTCGGTCGAAGCGCTGGAGGACTCGCTCCTCAAGATCGACGTGGGCGACGAGGTCAGCCTGCGGATCATCCGCCGCGGCGTCGGCGCGATCACGCAGGACGACGTCAACCTGTCGCTGGCGTCCGAGGAGGGCGCGGTCATCATCGGCTTCAACGTGCGGCCCGAGCGGAACGCACAGGAGATCGCCGACCGCGAAGGCGTCGACATCCGGTACTACTCGGTCATCTACCAGGCGATCGAGGAGATCGAGGCGGCCCTCAAGGGCATGCTCAAGCCGGAGTTCGAGGAGGTCCAGCTCGGTACCGCGGAGATCCGCGAGATCTTCAAGGTGCCGCGGATCGGCAACGTCGCCGGTTCGATGGTCACCTCCGGCCACATCCAGCGGAACGCGAAGGCCCGCCTCGTCCGCGACGGCGTGGTCGTCGCCGACAACCTCACGGTGTCGTCGCTGCGCCGCTTCAAGGAAGACGCCACCGAGGTCCGCGAGGGCTTCGAGTGCGGTATCGGCGTGGGCTTCAACGACATCAAGCTCGGTGACGTCATCGAGTGCTTCGAGATGCGGGAGAAGCCCCGCGACTGAGGCGCCCGGCGGCGTCCGCAGCCGAACGGCCGGCCGCCCGTCCGGACCCGCGGGTCCGGACGGGCGGCCGTCCCCGGCTCGGCCACCGTTCGAGGGGCTCGCCCCGGCCGCGGCGTGCGCTCGCCGGCGGGGTGAGTGGAATGTGACGGTCCGGGGCGCTCGACGGAAAAACGGTGACATGGCGCCAGGCTCATCTCATAGCCTGGCGTCTGTCATTCCCGGTCCCGCCGCCGCCGCAGGCGGAGGCCGGCCCGGGAACACGGCGGCCGATCGCCGTCGTTTCACTTTTGAGAGATCCCGAGGTGATCGATCAGGTGTACGTGGGTGCACTGACACTCGACCTGCTGCTGGGGGACGTCCGGTCGCTGAAGCAGAAGCGGTCCGTGGTCCGGCCCATCATCGCCGAGGTGCGCAAGCACTTCCCGGGTGTGGCCGTGGCCGAGACCGGCGACAACGACCTGTACCGCCGCGCGGAGATCGGGATCGCCGTGGTCTCGGGCACCGCGGCCAACTGCTCCCAGGTGCTCGAGCAGTGCGAGCGCCTGGTGTTCGGGCGGCCGGAGATCGAGCTGCTGTCGGCCAGGCAGCGGCTCTTCAATGACGAGGACTGAACCGGTCGGCGGCCGGGACACGGCCCTCGCCGGACCATAGAAAGGGAGTGCGATCATGGTGGACGCAGCTCGGGCGCGCAAGCTCGCCGACCGCATCCAGCAGATCGTCGCCGAGATGCTGGAACGGCGGATCAAGGATCCGCGGCTCGGCTTCGTGACCGTGACGGACACCCGCATCACCAACGACCTGCGCGACGCCACCGTGTACTACACGGTGTACGGGTCGGACGGCGAGCGCGCCGAGACGGCCGCCGCGCTGGAGAGCGCCAAGGGCGTGATCCGCTCGGAGGTGGGCAAGAAGACGGGGATCCGGCACACGCCGAGCATCACCTTCGTCATGGACTCCCTGATGGAGAACGCCGCCCACATCGACGACCTGCTGGCGAAGGCGCGCGCGCGGGACGCCGAGGTCGCGCGGGCCGCGCAGGGCGCCGCGCACGCCGGTGACGCCAACCCGTACCGCGAGCCCGCCGCCGACGGCGATCCGGACGACGAGTTCGACGACGAGCCCGGGTCCGACGGCGAGGACGGCTCGTCCCGGCGCTCGCCGTCGTGAGCGCCGCCGAGGACCGCGCGGTCGCACCGGCGGCGTGGTCGCACGGATGGCCGTCGCGCGTCGCCGGCGGCTACCGGGCGGGCCACGGCGACGCCGGTCCCGGCCACGATCCGGTGCCCGGCGCCGGGAACGGCGCCGCCGCTTCCGCCGCCTCCGTCGCCTCCGCAGAGGCCGCCCCGGACGCCGGCGACGGCTCCGGCGGCCTCGAGTGGGAGAAGGCGCTCGAGCTGATCCGCGCGGCCGACGAGGTGGTGCTCGCCTGCCATGTCGTCCCGGACGGGGACGCGCTCGGCTCCATGCTCGCGCTCGGGCGGGCGCTCCGCTCGCTCGGCAAGCGGTGCCTCGCGTCGTTCGGCGAGCCGTTCACCGTCCCCGGCATCCTGCGGTTCCTGCCCGGCCAGGAGCTGCTCGTGGAGCCCGGCCGGCTGCCGGCGTCGCCCCGGCTGATGGTCTCGCTGGACGCGGCGGGCCGCGCCCGGCTGGGGTCCCTCGCCGGGCACGCCGACCGGGCCGGGGCGCTGATCGTGGTCGACCACCACGCGTCCAACACGGGCTTCGGCGGGGTGCGGCTGGTCGACCCGGACGCCGCCGCGACGGCGGTGCTGGTCGAGGAGCTGATCCGGCGGCTCGGCGTCCCCCTCGACGGCGACATCGCCCAGAACCTGTACGCGGGGCTGGCGAGCGACACCGGCTCGTTCAAGTACCCGTGCACCACCCCCGAGGTGCACGATCTCGCCGGGCGGCTGCTCACCGCGGGCGTCCGTCCCGAGGCGGTCAGCCGCGAGCTGTGGGACCGGGCGCCGTTCGGCTACCTGCAGGTGCTCGCGGGCGCGCTGGCGCGGGCGCGGCTGGAGCGCGACGCCGCCGGCGGCCGGGGCCTGGTGTGGACGACGATCGCCCGGGCGGACCGGGACGCGCGCGACGTCCCCTACGATCAGCTCGAAGGCGTCATCGACCAGCTCCGCCGCACCGACGAGGCCGAGGTCGCGGTCGTGTGCAAGGAGAACGACGACGGCGACTGGTACGTGTCCATGCGCTCCAAGGGGGCGGTGGACGTCGGCCGCGCCTGCGTCGCGCTGGGCGGGGGCGGGCACCGGACCGCGGCCGCGTTCACGACGGCCGGGGAGCCCTCGGCCGTCATCGACCGGCTGCGCGGCGCGCTGCGCCCGTCCGGCGAGGCCGCCCCGTCCTGACCCTTCGGCCAAGCAGTCGGACCCGGCCGGGGACCCCCGGCCCTGGAATCGGAGCGCGCGTGGAGAACTCGGGGCTCGTCATCGTCGACAAGCCGGCGGACTGGACCTCGCACGACGTCGTCGGCCGCATGCGGCGGCTCGCGAAGACCCGCCGGGTCGGGCACGCGGGGACGCTCGACCCGATGGCGACGGGCGTCCTCGTGCTCGGCGTGGGGAAGGCGACCCGGCTGCTCGGGCACCTCGCCCTCACCGAGAAGGGCTACGACGCGACGATCCGGCTCGGGCAGTCGACCAACACCGACGACGCCGAGGGCGAGATCACCGCGTCGGCGTCCGCCGCCGCCGTGACCGACGAGGCGCTGCACGCGGGCGTCGCGGCGCTGACGGGGCGCATCGAGCAGGTGCCGCCGCAGGTCAGCGCGATCAAGGTGAACGGCGAGCGGGCCTACAAGATGGCCCGCAAGGGCGAGGAGGTCGAGTTGAAGGCCCGGCCGGTGACCGTGCACGGCTTCACCGTCACCGGTGTCCGCCGCGACGGCGACCTGATCGACGTCGACGCGTCGGTGGCGTGCTCGTCCGGCACCTACATCCGCGCGCTGGCCCGCGACCTCGGCGCGTCCCTCGGCTGCGGCGGGCACCTGACCCGGCTGCGCCGCACCCGCGTCGGCCCCTACGACCTCGGCATGGCCCGCACCCTGGACGCCCTGGCGGAGGACCTCGAGATCCTGCCGATGAACGAGGCGGTCGCCGCGGTGTTCCCGCGGCGGGACGTGTCGGCGGACGACGCCCGCAAGGTCGCGCACGGGGGGCGGCTCCCGGCGGCCGGGCTCGGCCCGGGGCCGGTCGGCGTGTTCGGACCGGACGGGACGCTGCTCGCGCTCGTCGAGGAGCAGGGGCGCGCGGCCAAACCGCTGGCGGTCTTCGTTCCCTGACGGGCCCGGCGCACGCCCCGCCCGTCCGTGTCGATCGTCACGCCGGACACCGGTGCCAAACCAACCTACGGTGTCGTAACCTACGTAACCGTAAGTTGGTTGTGGCATGGTCAGAGCAGGAGGTGTCCATGGCGACGGCGACGAGCGGCCGCACCGGGAGCGCACCCGTCGATTCCCCCACGCGCCCGAGGCTTCGCGGCTGGCTGCACATCGGCGCGTTCCCGGCCGTCCTGGTCGCCGGGCTCGTGCTGGTCGCGCTCGGCCCGACGACGCAGGCCCGGCTGGCCTCGGCGGTGTACGTGGCGGCGTCCGGGATGCTGTTCGGCATCTCCGGCACCTACCACCGGCAGCGTTCGCACCGGGTCATCGAGGTGCTGCGCCGCTTCGACCACGCGAACATCTACCTGATCATCGCCGGGACGTACACGCCGTTCGCCGTCGTGGCCCTGGACGGCGGTGCCCGCGTCGGGGTCCTGGCCACCGTGTGGACGGGCGCTATCGTCGGCGTCGTGTTCCGGACGGTCTGGATCGGCGCCCCCCGCGCCCTCTACGTCACCCTGTACATCGTCCTGGGCTGGGTCGCGGTGTTCTTCCTGCCGCAGTTCCTGGACGGCGCGGGCGTCGCGGCGTGCGTCCTCGTCGCGATCGGCGGCATCTGCTACAGCCTGGGCGGCGTCGTGTACGGGCTGCGCCGCCCCGACCCGTCCCCGAGCTGGTTCGGGTTCCATGAGGTGTTCCACACGTTCACGCTCGTGGCGTACGTCCTCCAGTACATCGCGGTTTCGCTGGTCGTGTACCAGTCCGGCTGACCCGCGCCAGGGGCGTCCCGGACGCGTTCGCCCGCGTTAGGGCGCCCCTCCCACGACGTCGGCCCGGGGCGCATGGCACCCTTTATGGCGACGGCAAGAACCGGGCAGACGAGAACCGGACGGATACGTCCTACGCAGGGAGAGCATGGTGCGGCGCTGGCATGGCCTCGACGAGGTACCCGCCGACTGGGGCCGTTCGGTGGTCACCATCGGCGTGTTCGACGGTGTGCACCGCGGGCATCAGCGGATCGTCGGCGCCGCCGCCGAGGAGGCCCGGCGGCGCGGGCTGCGCTCCGTGGTGATCACCTTCGACCCGCATCCGGACGAGGTCGTGCGGCCCGGCACCCACCCGCCGCTGCTGGCCACCACCGGCCGCCGCATCGAGCTGCTCGGGGGCCTCGGCACCGACGCGGTCGTGGTGGTCGCGTTCACGCTCGACCTGTCGAAGACGCCGCCGGACGAGTTCGTCCGGCAGGTCCTCGTCGACCGGCTGCACGCGGCGCACGTCATCGTCGGCGAGGACTTCCGGTTCGGGCACAAGGCCAAGGGCGACATCGCCCTGCTGCAGGAGCTCGGCGGCAAGTACGACTTCACCGCCGAGGGCGTCCCGCTGGTGGCGGACGGCGACACCATCTCCTCGACCTCCATCCGGGAGCGGCTGGGGGCGGGCGACGTCGAGGCCGCCGCCGAGGCGCTCGGCCGGCCGCACCGGGTCGAGGGCGTCGTCGTGCGCGGCCACCGCCGCGGGCGGGCGCTCGGCTTCCCGACCGCGAACCTGGAGACGCTGCCCAACACCGCGATCCCCGCCGACGGCGTCTACGGCGGCTGGCTGGTCTGCGACTCCGACCGCTACCCGGGCTTCCGCTGGCCCGCCGCGATCTCCATCGGGACGAACCCGACGTTCGAGGGCGCGGGGGAGCGGACGGTCGAGGCGTACGCGCTCGACCGCGACGACCTCGACCTGTACGGCGAGCACATGGGCGTCGACTTCGTCGCCCGCATCCGGGACACGCTCAAGTTCGACTCGGTCGACGCGCTCGTCGAGGAGATGCGCCGGGACGCCGACCGGGCCCGGGAGATCACCGCGGCCGCGCCCGGCGAGGAGCCCGGGACGCCCGCCGGGTGACGTCCCGCGCGGGGACGGTCGCGCGCCGCACCCTCCGTGATCAGGGGGGACCCGGACCGTGACGGTGCGTCGTCCCGGCATGGTACGGTGAAGAATCGCCGGGATGGGCCCCGGCGCGGCTGGCTGCACCCTCATGCGGCTCGCCACATCTCTCAATGACGCACCATGCGGACCCGTTCGCCCGCTTCCGGGCCGGGATCTGCGGGTGACGACCTTACGAAGGAGCCACGTGTCGCTCGACACCGCCACGAAGAAGCAGATCATCGCCGAGTACGCGACCACTGAGGGTGACACCGGGTCTCCGGAGGTCCAGGTCGCGCTGCTGACCCGGCGCATCACCGATCTGACCGAGCACCTCAAGGAGCACAAGCACGACCACCACAGCCGCCGCGGCCTCCTGCTGCTGGTCGGCCAGCGGCGTCGGCTCCTGAAGTACCTCGCCAACAAGGACATCAACCGCTACCGGAAGCTGATCGAGCGCCTCGGTCTGCGCCGCTAGCGGTGTGAGGGAGTGGCCATCGGGCCACTCCCTTCCTTTATCGGCCGGGTGAAGCCGTGCAGGCCCCCCGGCCCGGCCGGGGCCGGGCGGACGGCCCGCCCCGGCGCAGCCCGCGCCGTCCGGCCCGCCGGCCGGACCGGCCGGACAACCGAAGAGAAGACCCTCGCGGACACCGCTGGTGCGGGCCGGTCCTCGGTAGTGGCTTCCGGATCCGATCCGCCCGCGTCGGCGGGCACGGGATCCGGGTGCTTCGATCGAAGACCGGCAGCGTGACAAGCCACGGGAAACGGCCGCGAGGTCCGATACCGGAACCTGAGGAGGTTTCCCGTGACAGAAGCCGTGCGCATCGACGGAGCGCAGAGCACCGAGGCCGTGATCGACAACGGCACGTTCGGCACCCGCACCATCCGCTTCGAGACCGGCCGGCTGGCCCGCCAGGCCGCCGGCTCGGCCGTCGCCTACCTCGACGACGAGACCATGGTCCTGTCGGCGACCACCGCGTCGAAGAAGCCCAAGGACAACCTGGACTTCTTCCCGCTGACCGTGGACGTCGAGGAGCGGATGTACGCGGCCGGGCGCATCCCCGGCTCGTTCTTCCGCCGCGAGGGCCGTCCGTCCGAGGACGC
Source organism: Actinomadura sp. WAC 06369 (assembly GCF_003947565.1). NCBI lineage: Bacteria > Bacillati > Actinomycetota > Actinomycetes > Streptosporangiales > Thermomonosporaceae > Actinomadura > Actinomadura sp. WAC 06369. Next base: position 19,522 of record NZ_QHJN01000034.1, read on the forward strand.
GATCCTGACCTGCCGGCTCATCGACCGGCCGCTGCGGCCGTCCTTCACCAAGGGCCTGCGCAACGAGATCCAGGTCGTCGAGACGATCATGGCGCTGCACCCCGACCACCTGTACGACGTCGTGGCCATCAACGCCGCCTCGATGTCCACCCAGCTGGCCGGGCTGCCGTTCTCCGGCCCGATCGGCGGCGTCCGCGTCGCGCTGATCGACGGCCAGTGGGTCGGGTTCCCCACCCACCCCGAGCTCGAGCGCGCCACGTTCGACATGGTCGTCGCCGGCCGCGTCCTCGAGGACGGCGACGTCGCGATCATGATGGTCGAGGCCGAGTCGACCCGCGACACCCTCAAGCTCGTCGGCGACGGCGCCGTCGCCCCGACCGAGGAGACCGTCGCCGAGGGCCTCGAGGCCGCCAAGCCGTTCATCAAGGTGCTGTGCCGCGCGCAGAGCGACCTCGCCGCCGTCGCCGCCAAGCCGACCACCGAGTACCCCGTCTTCCTGGACTACCAGGACGACGTCCTCGAGGCCGTCACCGAGGCCGTCGGCGGCGACCTCGCGCAGGCGCTCACCATCGCCGGCAAGCAGGAGCGCGAGACCCGCCTCGACGAGATCAAGGCGGCCGCCGCCGAGAAGCTCGCCGAGCGGTTCGAGGGCCGCGAGAAGGAGATCTCCGCCGCGTTCCGCGCCGTCACCAAGAAGCTCGTCCGCGAGCGCGTCGTCCGGGACGGGCTGCGCATCGACGGCCGCGGCGCCAAGGACATCCGCCAGCTCACCGCCGAGGCGCACGTCGTCCCGCGGGTGCACGGCTCGGCGATCTTCGAGCGCGGCGAGACGCAGATCCTCGGCGTGACCACGCTCAACATGCTCCGCATGGAGCAGATGATCGACACGCTCAACCCCGAGCGCACCAAGCGCTACATGCACAACTACAACTTCCCGCCCTACTCCACCGGTGAGACCGGCCGGGTGGGCTCGCCGAAGCGGCGCGAGATCGGGCACGGCGCCCTCGCCGAGCGCGCCCTGATCCCGGTCCTGCCGACCCGCGAGGAGTTCCCCTACGCGATCCGGCAGGTGTCGGAGGCCCTCGGCTCCAACGGCTCCACCTCGATGGGCTCGGTCTGCGCGTCCACGATGTCGCTGCTGGACGCCGGCGTCCCGCTCAAGCAGATGGTCGCGGGCATCGCGATGGGCCTGATCCACGAGGGCGGCGAGTACGTCACCCTCACCGACATCCTCGGCGCCGAGGACGCTTTCGGCGACATGGACTTCAAGGTCGCCGGCACCCGCGATGTGATCACCGCGCTGCAGCTCGACACCAAGCTCGACGGCATCCCCGCCTCGGTGCTGGCCGCCGCGCTGAAGCAGGCCAAGGGCGCCCGCCTGGCGATCCTCGACGTGATGCAGGAGGCCATCGAGGCGCCCGCCGAGATGAGCCCGAACGCGCCGCGGATCATCACCATCAAGGTCCCGGTCGACAAGATCGGCGAGGTCATCGGCCCCAAGGGCAAGATGATCAACTCGATCCAGGACGACACCGGCGCCGACATCACCATCGAGGACGACGGCACGATCTACGTCGGCGCCACCGACGGCCCGTCCGCCGAGGCCGCGCGGCAGGCGATCAACTCGATCGCCAACCCGCACATGCCCGAGGTCGGCGAGCGGTTCCTCGGCACCGTCGTCAAGACGACCACGTTCGGCGCGTTCGTGTCGCTGCTGCCCGGCAAGGACGGCCTGCTGCACGTCTCGCAGATCCGCAAGCTGCACGGCGGCGCCCGGATCGAGAACGTCGAGGACGTCATCGGCGTCGGCGAGAAGATCCAGGTCGAGGTCACCGAGATCGACCAGCGCGGCAAGCTGTCGCTGGTCCCGGTCGACGTGATCGAGCGGGAGTCCGCGGAGAAGGCCGACGGCGGCGACGACGGGGCTGCCGAGGCGACCGCGGAGGCCGGCGACGGCGACTCCGGCGAGCGCCGCGCCCCGCGCCGCCGCCGCACCCGCCGCGGCGGCGACGACGCGGGCCAGCGCAACTCCTGACCGCGCACGACGGCCGACCGGCCCGCCCGCCCGGGGCGGGCCGGTCGGCCGCTTTCCGGCCCGGCGCCCGCCGGCCCGGGACAGCGACCAGCAACCGGAGGGTGAGCCAGCCGTGACGCTGCCGGCCCGGGCGCAGGAGCCCGGAACCACCACCACGATCCACGCCGACGGCGCCGGCGAGGTCCGCCGCACCGTCCTGCCCGGCGGGCTGCGCGTCATCACCGAGCGGATGCCGACCGTCCGGTCCGCGGCGTTCGGCATCTGGGCGTCCGTCGGGTCCCGCGACGAGGAGCCCGCCGACGCCGGCGCCTCCCACTACCTCGAGCACGTCCTGTTCAAGGGCACCGAGCGGCGCTCCGCGCTGGAGATCTCCGCGGCGATCGACGCGGTCGGGGGCGACCTCAACGCGTTCACCGCCAAGGAGTACACCTGCTACTACGCGCGGGTGCTGGACGCCGACCTGCCGCTCGCCGTCGACGTCGTGTCCGACATGGTCGCGGCGTCGGTGAACCGCCCCGAGGACGTCGAGGCCGAGCGCGGCGTCATCCTCGAAGAGATCCACATGCGGGACGACGACCCCGGCGACCTCGTCCACGACGAGTTCGCCACCGCCCTGTTCGGCGACACGCCCCTCGGCCGTCCCATCCTCGGCACCGAGGAGTCGATCAACGCGCTGTCGCGGGACCGCATCCACGGCTACTACCGCGACCGGTACGTCCCGCAGAACCTCGTGGTGTCCGTCGCGGGCAACGTCGACCACGACCGCGTGGTCGGGCTCGTCGCCGAGGCGTTCGCCGGGCGCCTCACCGGCGACGCCGCCCCCGCCGGGCCCCGCCTCGACGGCCCGGCCGTGACCGCCGACCCGCGCACGGTCGTCCTCGACAAGGACACCGAGCAGGCCCACATCATCCTCGGCGGCCTCGGCGTGCCCCGCACCGACGACCGCAGGTTCGCCCTGGGCGTCCTCAACGCGGCGCTCGGCGGCGGCATGTCGTCCCGCCTCTTCCAGGAGGTCCGGGAGAAGCGCGGCCTCGCCTACTCGGTCTACAGCTACACCGCGCAGTACGCCGACTCCGGCATCTTCGGCGTCTACGCGGGCTGCCAGCCGTCCAAGGCCGAGGAGGTCCTGCAGATCTGCCGCGACGAGGTCGCCCGCGCCGGCGACCTCACCGCCGAGGAGCTCGAACGCGGCAAGGGGCAGCTGCGCGGCGCCATGGTCCTCGGCCTCGAGGACACCGGCTCCCGGATGAGCCGCATCGCCAAGAGCGAGCTGGTATACGAGTCGCTGATGCCCGTCGACGAGGTCCTCGCCCGCGTCGAGGCCGTCACGCTCGACGACGTCCGCGCGGTCGCCGCGGACGTCCTCGGCGCGCCGCAGGCCCTCACCGTCATCGGGCCCGTGGGGGACGGCTTCGGCAGTTAACCGCCCGGCCCGCCGGGTAGGGGGTGCCACGTGAAGATCCTCATCAGAGTGGTCATCGCCGCGGTGGCGCTGTGGGTGGCGTCCGCGGTGGTGGACGGCATCGACCTGGAGGGCGGCGATACCGGCGAGGAGGCGCTCACCCTGCTGGTGGTCGCCGCCGTTTTCGGCGTCATCAACGCCGTGCTGAAGCCGATCATCAAGGTGCTGGGCTGCGCCTTCTACATCCTCACCCTCGGCCTGATCGCGCTCGTGGTGAACGCCGCGCTGCTCATGCTGACGAGCTGGGTCGCCGGCGAGATCGGCGTGCCGTTCCACGTCGAGTGGTTCTGGCCCGCGTTCTGGGGCGCCATCATCGTCGGGCTCGTCAGCTGGGTCCTCAACCTGTTCGTCGACGACGACCGGTAGGCTCGGGCCGACGCCGGACGGGAGGAACACGTGATCAAGGTCGGAGTGCTGGGCGCGCAGGGCCGGATGGGCGCGGAGGTGTGCCGCGCCGTGCAGGGGGCGGACGACATGGAGCTCGTCGCCACCGTGGACGTGGGGGACGCGCTCGACCCGCTCACGGCCGCCGAGGTCGTCGTGGACTTCACCCGCCCCGACGTCGTCATGGACAACCTCCGCTGGTGCGTGGAGCGCGGGCTGCACGCCGTCGTCGGCACCTCCGGCTTCGACCCGTCCCGCGTCGACACCGTGCGCTCCTGGCTGACCGACGCCTCCGCGGGCAACGTCCTCATCGCCCCGAACTTCGGCATCGGCGCCGTCCTGATGATGCACTTCGCGCAGAAGGCCGCCCCGCTGTTCGAGTCCGTCGAGATCATCGAGACGCACCACCCGAACAAGGTCGACGCGCCGAGCGGCACCGCGCACCGCACCGCCGAGCTGGTCGCCGCCGCGCGCGCCGAGGCCAAGGTCGGCCCGTCCCCGGACGCCACCACGTCCGAGCTCGACGGGGCCCGCGGCGCCGACGTCGACGGCGTCCGCGTCCACGCGGTCCGCATGTCCGGTGCCGTCGCGCACCAGGAGGTCGTCCTCGGCGGCCACGGGGAGCTGTTCACGATCCGCCACGACTCCATGAACCGCGAGTCGTTCATGCCGGGCGTCCTGCTCGCCGTCCGCCGCGTCCCGAACCTCGACCGCCTCACCATCGGCATCGAGTCCCTCCTCGGCCTCTGATGGAGTTCGCGGCCGACCCCTGGGACTACCTCGCCGCCTCCGACGCGATCGACATCGAGCACCCGCTCGTCCAGTCGATCGCCTCGGAGCTGCGCACCGGCGACGACATCGCGTACGCGCACGCCGCGTTCGACCACGTCCGCGACCGGGTCGCCCACTCGATGGACGCCGCCGACCCCCGCGTCCCCTGGCGGGCCTCCGACGTCCTCGAGCAGGGCGTCGGCCTCTGCTACGCGAAGTCGCACGCCTACGCGGCCCTGCTGCGCGCCGGCGGCATCCAGGCGGGCCTGTGCTACCAGACCGTCTCCGGCGTCCTGCACGGCCTCACCGCCGTCCTCGTGGACGACCGCTGGGTCCGCCTCGACCCCCGCGGCAACAACGCGACCGTCGACGTCCGCTTCTCGCCGTCCGAGGACCGCCTCGCCTACCCGGACGTCCCCGTGCACCCCACCGTCTACGCGACCCCGCACCCGACCGTCCTGCGCGCCCTCCGCTCCATGCGGACCCTCGACCCCGAAGCCCTCCCGACCGCGCTCTGACCGCGCCCTTCAGCGCCCCGCGCGGAACGCGCCCGGGTGGGCCTTGTAGGAGATGTCGATCTCGCGGCGCCGCGGGTCGTCGTCCGGGGTCAGGATGTGGGTGAGGCAGGTGACGAGGACGGGGTGCCCCTTCGCGGCCCCCTTCCGGCGCGGCCCCAGGTCCGCGGCGGCGAAGAACTCGACGGCGGCCGCGGCGAACGCCGTCCGGCTCCCGGTCAGGCAGAGCGTGCGGGCGTGGGTGACGGGGCGCAGGTGGTCGCGGAAGTCCCGTCGGTGGCTGCGCTCGACCCAGGCGCGGGCGTCCCGGGCCGTCCGCTCCCGGTCGACGCGGACGGTCATCGGGACACCGGGGCCGGTGAGCGTGCGGCGGAGCCCCGGCCAGCGGGTCACCGGGAAGGCCGATGAGTGGTGGAGGAGGAGCAGGTCGAGGCGGCCGCCGCACTGCTCCACGAACCCCTCGCAGCCCTCGATCGGCTCCCCGCCGCGCAGCGGGACGTGGACGATCGTCCGGCGGGAGGCGGCGGCGAAGGCGAACAGTGCGCCGAGCCGCGTCAGCCCGTCCCGGTCTCCGACGAGCCACCCGTACCGCTCGGGGTCCCCGAGGGCGGTGTGCGCCGGCGGCGTCCAGGGCCGGACGACCCGCCGCCCGTCCCGCTCGAACCGCCGCACCCGCACCCGCACCGCCCTACCGTAGCGCCGCCGGATCATTCGGTGGTGGGGGCGATGCCGGCGGCGGCGTAGGCGGCCTCCTCGTCGAGGGTCTCGTGTTCGAGGAGTTCGGCGGCGAGGGCGTCGAGGCGGGCGCGGTTGGCGCGGAGGGTGCCGAGGGCCTCGGCGTAGCACTCCTCGACGATGCGGCGGGCCTCGAGGTCGACGGCGTCGAGGGTGCCGGGGGCGGTGTGGCCGCCGACGGCGGCGTCGCCGTCGGCGGGCAGGACGGACAGGGGGCCCACCGCGGGGGACATGCCCCAGCGGCCGGCCATGCCGCGGGCGATGCGGGTGACCTGTTCGAGGTCGCTCTCGGAGCCGGTGGTGACGACGCCGAAGACGAGCTCCTCGGCGGCCATGCCGCCGAGGGCGCCGATGATGCGGCCGCGCAGGTACCGCTCGTCGTAGGCGTAGCGGTCGTCCTCGGGGGTGGAGAGGGTGACGCCGAGGGCGCGGCCGTGCGGGACGATCGTGATCTTGCGGACGGGGTCGGCGCCGGGCTGCAGCATGCCGAGGAGGCCGTGCCCGGACTCGTGGTAGGACGTGCGGCGGCGCTCCTCGTACGGCATCACCAGGGCGCGGCGGGCGCCCAGCTGGACCCGTTCGAGGGCGGCCCGGAACTCGGGCATGCCGACGGCGGTGCGGTCGTGCTTGACGGCGAGGAGGGCGGCCTCGTTGACGAGGTTCGCGAGTTCGGCGCCGGTCATGCCGGGGGTCGTCTTCGCGATCGCGGTGAGGTCGGCGGCGGGCGCGAGGGGGACGTCGCGGGTGTGGACGCGCAGGATCGCGACGCGGCCGCGGAGATCGGGCGGGGAGACGGCGACGCTGCGGTCGAAGCGGCCGGGGCGCAGCAGGGCCGGGTCGAGGACGTCGGGACGGTTCGTCGCGGCGATGACGACGACGCCTTCGGAGCCGGTGAAGCCGTCCATCTCGGTGAGGATCTGGTTGAGGGTCTGCTCGCGCTCGTCGTGGCCGCCGAGGCCGGAGCCGCCGCCGCGGGCCCGGCCGATGGTGTCGATCTCGTCGATGAAGACGATGGACGGCGCCGTCCGGCGGGCCTCGGTGAACAGCTCGCGGACGCGGGCCGCGCCGACGCCGACGACCATCTCGACGAACTCGGACGCGGCCGCGGAGTAGAACGGGACGTCGGCTTCGCCGGCGACGGCGCGGGCGAGGAGGGTCTTGCCGGTGCCGGGGGCGCCGGTGAGCAGGACGCCGCCGGGGATGCGGGCGCCCATCCGGCGGTACTTGCCCGGGTCGGAGAGGAAGTCGACGACCTCGGTGAGCTCGGCCTCGACCTCGTCGATGCCGGCGACGTCGGCGAACGTGGCGCGCTTCGCGTCGGGTTCGACGGGTTTGGGGGAGCGGCCGAAGCCCATCAGCCCGCCGCCTCCGCCCATGCGCCGCTGGAGCCAGACCATGATGCCGATCCAGAGGGCGGCGAACAGCAGCACCGGCAGCAGGGACAGCAGGAGGTTCGCGGCGAGGCCCCGGCCGTCGTCGGGCTCGGCCTCGACGACGACGCCCTGCTTCACCATCTGCGCGTAGACGGCGTCGTCGGCGAACGCGGGCCGCAGCGTCTCGAAGGACTCGTAGGTGTCGTCCTTCTCTCCGGGGGTGGTCCGTGCGCTCTTCAGGCGTCCCTGGATCTGGAAGCCCTGCGTGGAGACCTTCTCGACGTTCCCGGCGGCGACCTGTTCGGTGAACGCCGTGTAGGGGATGGTGGCGCGCTCCTCGCGGCCGGTGAAGTGCAGGAGGACGTAGCTGACCGCGAAGACGAGGATCAGCAGCGTCCAGAACAGGTAGGTGTTGCGGCCGGGGCGCCACCGTCGGCCGCCGTCGGGCACGCCTTCGGCGCGCCACGGCTGGTTGGGCGGCGCGGGCCGGTGCGCCTCGTCGCCCGTGCGCGGTGCGTCGGGTGCGGGTCGCTTCTCTCGCACGTGCGGCGGCTCCCTGTGGCGGCACTCACTCGGGACGGGTGTTTTCCCTGGTCAAGTGCGCCGAAACCGCTACTGCGGCGCGTCGGGGACCGGGAATCCGTGCTTGTGGAACAGCGCGCGCGCCGTCGGGCCGGTGAGCCAGGAGACGAACGCGTTCGCGGCGCGTTCCTGCCCGCCGCCCTCGACGACGGCCGCCGGGTAGGACGTCACGACGTTGAGTTTCGCGGGGATCGGGACGCTGCTCGCCGCGACGCCCGCGGACCGCATGTCGGTCACGTAGACGATGCCCGCGTCGGCGTCCCCGGCGCGGACGCGGTCCAGGACGGCGCGCGCGCTGACCTCCACGGTCGTCCACCGGACGGTCAGGCCCGCGTTGCGCAGGAGCCGGGCGGCGTAGCGGCCGGCGGGGACGGACTCGGCGCCGGCGGCGGTCCGCAGCCCGGGGCGGGCGAGGTCGGCGGGGCCGCGGATGCGCCGCGGGTTGCCGGGGGCGACGGCGATGGTCAGGGCGTTGTGCGCGACGGTCCGGCGGCGGCCGCCGAGGTGCGCGTCGGCGGTGTTCATGCTCGCGGTGTCGGCGGTGACGAGGACGTCGGCGGGGGACAGGTCGGACAGCCGCCCCGCCATCTCCAGGGAGCCGCCGAACACGAGGCTGACGTCGACGTCCGGGACGGCGTGCTCGTAGGCGGCCTCCATCTCGCCGAACACCTCGGTGAGGGAGGACGCGGCGTACACGGTGAGGGTCGTGGTCCCGGAGGAGCCGCCGCAGGCCGCGGTGAGGGCGAGCAGGACGAGCGGGACGCACGCGAGGGCGCCGCGCCGTCGGGGGGAGTCCGGCATATGGCCTCATCCTAGAGCCGGTGGGTGTTCGCCCGGCTGATTCCGGTCTGGCGTGTCAGTGCGCGGCGCTAGTGTTTCCGCGTAGGCGATGACCTTGACGGAGGCCCGATGTCCCTCGACCTGATGGAACTGCTGCCCGATGACTGGCGGGCGCGGCTCGACCCCCTGCTGGACCCGCTCGCCACCGCGGCGCTGGGCGCGTTCGTCGCGGGCGAGTACGAGGAGCAGACGGTCTACCCTCCGCGCGAGGACCTGTTCACCGCGTTCCGGTGCTGCTCGTTCGAGGACGCCCGGGTGCTGATCCTCGGCCAGGACCCCTACCACGGGCCCGGGCAGGCGCATGGTCTGAGCTTCAGCGTGCGCGAGGGCGTGCGGCTGCCGCCGTCCCTGCGCAACATCTACAAGGAGCTGGCCGCCGATCTGGAGATCCCGGCCGCGGCGTCCGGCGACCTGACCCGCTGGGCCGACCAGGGGGTGCTGCTGCTGAACGCGGTGCTGACGGTCCGCGCGGGCGAGGCCGGGTCGCACGCGGGCAAGGGCTGGGAGGACTTCACCGACGCCGCGATCCGGGCGCTGAACGACAAGTCCGACCGGGTGGTGTTCGTCCTGTGGGGCGCCTACGCCCGCAAGAAGGCGCGGCTGATCACCGGCGCGCACCACACGGTGATCGAGTCGGCGCACCCGAGCCCGCTGAGCGCGAAGAAGTTCTTCGGGACGCGGCCGTTCAGCGCCGTCAACAAGGCCCTGGTGGACGCGGGCCGCAGCGAGATCGACTGGGCGCTGGGCTAGGACGTCCGGAAAGTCCCCCGCGCGAGGGAGGCCGGGCGGCGGTCTCCCCTCGGCGAGGGAGGCGCGGCGGCCCCGTCCCGGCGGACGATCGTGGCATGACGGTCACAGCTCATCCGCAAGGACGCCCGGCCGCGCCGGAGGCGCCGGGACGGCTCAGGCTCGCCGTGTGCGCCGCGACGATCGCCGCCTGCGTCCCGTACCTGACGATCAAGCTCGCGTGGCTGTCCGGCAGCACCGTCGGCTGGAACGACGCCGAGGCCGCGCGGGACTCCACGCTGTACGTCGGCAACCTCGTCACGATGGCGATGGACGCGCTCGCGGTCGTCATCGCGCTGGCGTTCACGTTCCGCTGGGGGCTGCGGCTGCCGGCGTGGCTGGTGCTGGCGCCGACGTGGATCGCCGCCGGGCTGCTCGCGCCGATCGCCATCGCGGTGCCCCCGGCGGCCGTCGTCATGGCGTTCGACGCGCCCGCCGCCGAGTCCGGCGACCCGGAGGCGATGCAGGGCTGGGTGTTCGGGGTGGTCTACACCGGCTTCACGGTGCAGGGCATCGGGCTGCTGACGGCTTTCGCGCTGTACGCGCGGGTCCGCTGGGGCGACGTCCTCGCCGCGCGCACACGGGACGTCGCCACGGGGGCCACACACGGGTTGCAGGCGCTCTTGGCGCGGACGGCGCTGGTGTTCGCGGTCGCGTTCGCGGTGCCGAACCTCTACTGGGCGTTCGGCGGGACGGCGGGCCGCCCGGACGGGCCGACCGGCGACATGAACGTCGCGCAGCACATCCTCGCGGGGGCGGGCGCGGTGCTGGCGGTGGCGGGCGCGGGCGCGCTGCTGGCCGTCCTGCGGCGGGCGGAGCGGCCCCGGCGGTTCGTCCGGCCGCTGGCCGTGGCGTGGACCGGTTCGGCCGCGACGTTCGCGTGGCCGCTGTACACGCTCGTCATCGTGCTGGTGCAGCCGGGCGAGATGGGGCACGACATGGCGGCGGCGACGAACCTGACCTCGCTCGCGGGGATGTTCGCCGGGCTGCTCACGGGCCTCGCGGGCGCCGCCCTGCTGGCCGAGCACGCCGCCGCGGGCCGTCCGGGCCGTCCGGGCCGTCCGGGCCGGACCGGCCTCCCGGCGGGCCGCGTGGCCGACCCCCCGGCCGTCCGTCCGGCGGGCTACAGGGCCAGGCCGACCGCCAGCAGCACCCCGTAGGCGATCTGCAGCCGGCCGGTCTCGCCCAGCACCGGGATGAGGGCGGGGCCGGCCGCGCCGTTCATCACCTTCTGCGTCGGCGGGACCGACAGCGGCGCGGCGAGCAGCGCGATCAGCGCCCACGGGTGCGGGGCGGCGAGCGCCAGCACCACCATGAACGGCAGCGCGGTGCAGGCGGCGTACAGGATCCGCGTCCACGGGCCGCCGAGGACGACCGCGAGGGTGCGCTTGCCGGACTCCCGGTCGGTCGGGATGTCGCGCAGGTTGTTGGCGACCAGCAGGCCGCAGGCGAGCAGCCCGACCGGCACCGCCGCGACCCACCCCTCCCACGGCAGCGCCTCGACCTGGACGTACACCGTCCCGACGACGGCGACGAGGCCGAAGAACACGAACACCGACACCTCGCCGAGCGCCCGGTACCCGTAGGGCGTCTTGCCGCCGGTGTAGAACCAGGCCGCCAGGATCGCGACGGCGCCGACCAGCAGCAGCCACCAGGTCGTCACGGCCGCGAGCACCAGCCCCGCCGCGGCGGCGAGCAGGAAGCAGCCGAGCGCCGCGGCCAGGACCTGCTTCGGCGGCGCGGCCTTCGAGCCGACCAGCCGCATCGGGCCGACCCGGTCCTCGTCGGTGCCGCGGACGCCGTCGCTGTAGTCGTTGGAGTAGTTCACGCCGACCTGGAGCGCGAGCGCGACGAACGCCGCGAGGAGCGCGCGCCACCAGACGGCCTGGCCCTCGCCGACCGCGACGCCGGTGCCGACGACGACGGGGACGAGGGACGCGGGCAGAGTGCGGGGCCGCGAACCGGCGACCCATTGGGAGAGCGTGGCCACAGTTACCGCTTGTTCTCGTCGACGACAGGGGGACTCAGGAGTTCGATTCTTCCCGATGCCGGGCGGGGCCGGGACGCAGCCGCAGCGACAGGGCCAGCCCGAGCGCCAGGATCCCCGCGGTGACCAGCGCACCGTTGCGGGTGGCGGTGGCGAGGCTGGCGTCGGCGGCGCGCGCGGCGGCGTCCATGCCGGACGTCTCGTGCAGCTCGCGCGCGTACGTCCCGGCGCTCTCCCGGAGGTCGGCGACGATCGCGTCGCGCGCGGCCGCGGGCGTCCCGGACGCCGCCAGCTCGTCGTCCATCGCGTGGCCGAGGCTCGTCGCGAACACGGTCCCGATCACCGCGATGCCGAGCGCGGCGCCGACCTGCCGGGCGGTGGACTGGGTGCCGGACGCCTGCCCGGACCGCGCCGCCGGGACGTCCGCGAGCGACACGTTCGTGAGCTGCGCCGAGGTGAGCCCGAGGCCCAGCCCGTACAGCAGCATCCAGGGCGCGAGCCCGAGCCCGCCGGTGGTCGCGGAGACGGTGAGCGCGAGGCCGAGGACGGCGGCGACCTCCGTCGCCATGCCGATCTGCACGACCCGGTGCGGCCCCCGCTTGTTGGCGAGGCGGCCCGCGTACCCGCCGGTGAGGAACGCGCCGACGGCCAGCGGCAGGATCGCGACGCTGATCTGCAGCGGGTTCGTGCCGTGCACGCCCAGCAGGAACAGCGGCAGGACGAACAGGAGGCCGAGCTCGCCCACGTTGATGAGCGACGACGCGAGGTTGCCGTGCCGGAAGTTCGGGATGCGGAACAGGTCCAGGTCGAGCATGACGGGGCGCCCGGCGGCGGCGCGAGAGCGTTCCAGCACGACGAGCGCGGCCAGCAGCACGATGCCCAGCCCGAGGACGACCGGGACGGGGGACAGGCCGGTGTCCGGCCAGTCGAACCCGGCCATCGAGAACGGCCGGGTGATGCTCCACCAGCCGTAGGTCTGGCCCTCGATCAGCCCGCAGACGAGCGCGCCGAGCGCGAGCGCGGACAGCGCCCCGCCCGCCCAGTCGATCTCCCGCAGCGCGCTTCCCCGGCGCGGCGCGGCGGGGCGCTGCCGGGTCTCCGGCATGAGCAGCAGCGCGCCCGCGATGAGCGCGACGCCGAGCGGCAGGTTGATCCCGAACGCCCAGCGCCAGCCGCCGCCGGCCGCGACCGCGCCGCCGAGCAGCGGCCCGAGCGCCGCCATCCCGCTGATCAGCGAGCCCCAGATGCCGAACGCGACCGCGCGGTCCCGGCCGGTGAACACCGCGTTCACGGTGGACAGCGTCGCGGGCATGACCATGGACGCGCCGACGCCCTGCAGGGCGCGGGCGCCGATCAGCGCCGACCCGTCCGCCGCGAGGGCCGCGCCGACGCTGGCGACCGCGAACACGCCGACGCCGATCACGAACATCCGGCGGCGTCCGAACAGGTCGCCCGCGCGGCCGAACGGGATCAGCAGCGCCGCGAACACCAGCGAGTACACGGACGTCACCCATTCGGCGTCCGTCGTGGTCAGCCCGAGCCCTCCGACGATGTTCGGGAGCAGCACGCCGACGATCGTGGCGTCCACGACGATCAGCGAGACGCCGAGGCTCATCACCACCATGCCGAGCCATCGGCGGTGGTCGGCGGGCCGCTCCGGGGAGCCGGTGACCGGTTCGGCGACCCGCGCGGAGGCATGCGGCGGCGTCATGGAGGTGGACTTGGGCACGACCTCCAAGATATGGCCGCGGCGCCGGTGGCCGTCACCGACCCCTCCGGAACGGCGCATCGGCCTCAGGCTTCGCCGGTGATGTCGGTGTGCAGCCGGACCTGCCGCACCGGCTCGCCCATGTCGAGCGTCCGGGCCGTCCCGTCCGGCGCCCAGCCCGCCGATTCCAGGAACGCCCGCGTCACGCCGTCGGCCTCGAACGTCCAGGTGAGGAGGGTGGTGACGCCGTCCTCGCGCAGCGTGTCGACGGTGGCGGCGAGCAGCCGGCTGCCGTGCCCGGCGCGGCCGTGCAGGGGGTCGACGAGCAGCGCGACCAGCTCGGCGGCCGTGCCGGGGTCGTGGTCGGCCTCCTCGGCGGGGCCGTGCGCGGCGAACCCGACGACCAGGTCGGAGGCGACCGCGACGAGCAGCCGGTGCCGCGGCGACGGCGGCGCCGTCACGGCGTCCGCCCACCGCTCCCGCCACGCGTCCCGGGCCTCCGGGGAGGTCACCCGAGCGAGGGCCGCGGCGGGCAGCAGGTCGCGGTACGCCTGCCGCCAGGTCCGCACCTGGACGTCGGCGACGGCGGCGGCGTCGGCGCGGCGGGCGGGCCGCACGCCGACATCGGGCCCGTTGGCAGCCATGGTGCGCTGTGTCCTCTCCTCGGAAAGATCAAGGCCCACCCTAGAGCGGTCCGGGCGCGCGCGGCGCCGGGCGCGGGCGCTCAGCCGTCGGCGGGCCGGTCGCCCGCGGAGGCGCGGCGGCGGGCGCGGTAGGCGCGGGTCTTGGTCCGGTTCCCGCAGGTGCTCATGTTGCACCAGGCCCGCGAGCGGTTCTTGGAGGTGTCGAGGAACGCCCAGAGGCAGGTGTCCTCGTGGCAGACCTTGAGGCGCGGCCAGGTGCCGTCGGCGGACGCGTCGGCGACCGCCGCGGCGATCCGCGCGAGCCCGGCGGCGGCCGTCCCGGGGTCGGCGGCGGGGCGCAGCGCGGGGTGCGGGCCCGCGGCCAGCGTGACGCGCAGCGGCAGCGCGCCGAGCGCGTCCTCCAGTTCGGCGGGGAGATCGGGCGCGTCGGCCGCGGCGGCGCGGCCGTGGTTGCCGAGCATGGCCGCGCGCAGGCCCTCGCGCAGGCCGAGGGCGGTGCGCAGGTCGCCGTCCGACGCCGCCGTGCCCGCCGGGACGAGCCCGCGCCCCGCGAGCCAGCCGGCGAGGTCGCCGGGCCGCGCGAGGCCCTCGGTGCCCGCGTCGATGTTGAGCGTGTTGACGAAGTCCCGCAGCAGCAGTGCGGGATCCGCGTGCGCGTCGGCCATGGCCCCTCCCGCCGTTCATTGAACACCCTATCCGATGCGACACCGCCTATCCCGGATGGCTGGTTGCGTTCCTCCGACACCGGCGTTACGGTTTAGGTGGTGTCAACGGATGGAGGACGCGATGAAGGCGCTGATCGACCTGGCGGGCCCGGCCGCGCGTGGCGGGTGGGCGCGGCGGGAACACGCACGGTTGCAGGCGGACATCGTCGAGGCCCGGCTCGCCGCGCGCGCCGCCTCCGGCGACGGCCCGGCCGCGCGGGCCCTGCGCTGGCTCGCCGAAGGGGTGTCCGGACGGCTCGGCGCGGCGGGGCGGCCCGCGCTCCCGGCCCGGCTCGCGCGCCGCGGGCGCCGGGCGCGTCCCGTCCGTCCGGCGCACGCCGCGGCCCCCGTCTGCCGCCGGGCCGCCGCGCGCTCGTTCCACGCCGCCTGACCGGCGGACGTACAGCAGCAGTCGAACCAACAGCAGCCGCACGAACAGCAGGAGGAACCCGATGACCGGACACGCGACCGGAGACGCGACCCCGAAGGTGGGCAACCTCGTCTTCGACTGCACGGACCTGGACGCCATGGCGGCGTTCTGGGGCGCCCTGCTCGGCATGAAGGAGACCTCCCGCGACGAGGACTGGCGCGACCTCGAACCGCTCGGCGGGCGCGGACCGGTGCTGTCGTTCCAGCTCGTCCCCGAGCGCAAGACGATCAAGAACCGGATCCACCTCGACCTGGAGGTCCCCGACATCCGCGCGGCGGGGGAGCGGGCCCGCGGCCTCGGCGCGACCCCGGCGGGCGAGCCGATGGGGAACCCCGAGTCGCCCTTCCGGGTCTGGTACGACCCGGAAGGCAACGAGTTCTGCTTCGTGACCGCCCCTTGACGGACCCGCCCTGACGGACCCGCCGCCGCGCTCGGCCGCCGGTGCGCTCAGTCCTTGACGATCTGCGCGAGCAGCGTCACGACGCCCACCCCGACGCCGATGGGGATGGCCGCTTCGGGGGCGGCGGCGCAGATGCCCGCGGCGACCAGGGCGATCAGGATGATCAGCAGCGCCCGGGTCGTGATCAGCGGACCGGGGGCGGCGGGGCCGGGCCGCTCCGGCGCGGGCAGGTCCGCCCGCTGCCGTTCGTCGACGATGGCCCGCCTGTCGGATCTCGCTCGCATGTCGGCTCGACCTCCATCCCCCGCGTCGGGTGTGGTCACCGGATGATTCCCCGATGGTGAACCGTTCTCGCGTCCGAGCCGGATCGCGGGCCGAACCGTGATCGATTCATGGACCGGAGCCGCCCCTTCCATGGCGATCGACCGCTCCCCGGGCGGGCGGATGCCCGCCACGTCCTGATCGTCCGGGATCATTGCGGGATGACAGGGACCGTTGGGAAACGCCGGTGGCGGCGCGTGCTGCGCGGCGCGTGCTGGGCGGCGGCCTTCGTGCTCGGCCTGGGCCTCCTCGCGCCGGTCGCGGCGTGGGCCTGGTGGCAGCCCGAGCCGAAGGCGCGGGGGACCGGCACCAATGCGCTGTGGGCGCGGCACCAGTGGGTGGGCGAACCGCACACGGACGCCGAGTACCGCGCCTTCGCGGACCTGCTGAAGGCCAACCGCATCACGGACGTGTACTTCCACGCGGGGCCGTTCGAAGCGGACGGCACGGTCCCGCCCGGCAAGTACCGGCACGCGGGCGCGCTGACGGCGGCGATGGAGAGGTACGCGCCGGACGTGCGGACCCAGGCGTACCTCGGGCAGATCCGCGTCGTCGAGGGCGAAGGGGTCATCGAGATCGACGACCCGGACGTCCGCGCCGAGATCCTGCGCACCGACGAGATCTTCCTCGACCTCGGGTTCGACGGCATCCACTACGACCTCGAGCCGATCTACCCCGACGACCGGGCGTTCCTCGATCTGCTCGACGCGACCCGCGCGCTCACCCGCGAGCGGAACGCGCTGCTCTCGGTCGCACTGGAGCAGCCGACCCTGGCCGACGCCGCCCAGCCGGTGTACGACGCCCTGCTCCCGCGGCAGGGCGCTTTCCGCCACCCCGCCCGGCCCACCGAGGACTTCCTGCGCGCCGTCTCCGCCAAGGCCGACCAGGTCGCGATCATGACCTACGACGTGGCGCTGCCGACCGAGTCGCTCGCGGGCTGGCACTTCGCCCGGCACACCCGCGCCGTGCTCGAGCTCATCGGCGACCGGACGACCGTGTTCATCGGCGTCCCCACCTACCGGCCGCCCATGATGCCGTGGGCCGAGGACCTCGAGGTCGCGCTGCGGGGCGTCCGGCGCGGCATCGACCTGCTCGACCGGCCGCCGAAACGTCCGTACGGCGTCGGGATCTACGCCGCATGGACCACGAGCGCGGACGAATGGGAGCTGTATCGCGCGAATTGGCTGCCGCCGGAGACAGGGAAAGCCAGCGGCTGAGAAACCCCTCCCGCGACGTACCGAAACCCCGGTTTCCCCAGGTAGAAAGGGGCGGGTACGCGCGCCCCGCCGGGGTACGCCCCGATGCGGCGCGACCGGCCCGAGCGGCGGGCCGGACGTCGGACGGCACGAGGAAGTGGGGACGAGGCCGATGGGCATTCAGCAGACCGCGCGGCACGACGGCGACCGCCTCGGCGAGCTGTCGGCGGAGTTCACCGGGTGGCGGATCGGGCGGGGCGGCTCCGGGCACTGGTGGGCCGTCCGGGGCAACGACCTCGTCCGCACCCCGGACGTCGAGGAGCTGCGCGTCCGCCTGCGGGAGTTCGCGACCGTCCGGCCGGCGGCCGACGCCTGACGGACGCGCCGCCGGGCCCCGGCCGGCCCGGCACCGGAGAGGCGCCGGCGCGGCCCGGCGCGGCTCCGGCCGCGGGCGCCGCCGTGGGCGCTGCCCTGGGCCGATGTCGGCTATGGGCGCGTTATGCAACCGAGTCCGGAGAGTGGCCGGACCGACCCCGCAGCGAGGCTTTCGCGTGCCACGATGTCGACGGAGCCGCTGCCACGCGTACCCCCGAGCGCGTGGCAGCGGCTTCTCCGGCCTCGCGTGCGCGCCGCGCGGCGGGGGCCGTCCCGCCGCTCCCGCCAAAGGGGCAATCCGGGAGGGTTCGCCCTGACGTCGACCTGCGGGTCCAAGGGGAACGGCCGGAGCGGTACCGTTCGTACCATGGCACCCAGCACATCCACCGACGCTCCGTTCGGACGGATGCTGACCGCGATGGTCACCCCGTTCCTGCCGGACGGCGGCGTCGACTACGACGGCGCCGCGCGCCTCGCGACCCACCTGGTCGACGAGCGGCGCCACGACGGCCTGGTCGTCAACGGGACGACCGGCGAGTCGCCGACGACGAGCGACGACGAGAAGCAGAAACTGCTGCGCGCGGTCATCGAGGCGGTCGGCGACCGCGCGGTGATCATCGGCGGCGCTGGGACGAACCACACCGAGCACACCCTGCAACTCGCACGGCAGGCCGAGGCCGCCGGCGCGCACGGGCTCCTCGTGGTCACGCCTTACTACAACAAGCCCCCGCAGGAGGGCCTCGTCCGCCACTTCACGGCGGTCGCCGACGCGACGGGCCTGCCGTGCATGCTGTACGACATCCCCGGCCGCGCCGGAGTGCCGATCCAGAACGACACGCTGGTGCAGCTCGCCGAGCACCCGCGGATCATCGCCGTCAAGGACGCCAAGGGCGACCTGTTCGGCGCGTCCCGGGTGATGGCCGAGACCGACCTGGTCTGGTACTCCGGAGACGACATCCTCAACCTGCCGTGGCTGTCGGTCGGCGCCGCCGGATTCGTCAGCGTGGTCGGCCACGTCGTGGGTACCGAACTGCATGAGATGATCGACGCCCATCTCGCCGGCGACCACGAGCGCGCGCTGGAGATCCACCGGCGGCTGCTGCCCGTCGTCGCCGCCATCATGACCCGTACGCAGGGCGCCATCGCCGTCAAGGCGGCGCTGAACCTGCTCGGCCTCCCCGGAGGCGGCCCGCTCCGCGCTCCGCTCGTCGAGGCCGCGCCGGAGTTCGTGGCGCAACTGCAGGAAGACCTTGCAAACGGAGGAGTCAAAGTGTCCGAGGTTGCCATTCCGGAGGTCGCCCGGTGAGTCATCCTCACCCGGAGCTCTCGGAACCGCCCGCGCCGCCCGAGCACGCCCTGCGCATCGTCGCGCTGGGCGGCCTCGGGGAGATCGGCCGCAACATGACGGTCTTCGAGTACGGCGGGCGCCTGCTCGTCGTCGACTGCGGCGTGCTGTTCCCCGAGACCGAGCAGCCGGGGATCGACCTGATCCTGCCCGACTTCGAATACATCCGGGACCGCCTGGACGACATCGAGGCGATCGTGCTCACGCACGGCCACGAGGACCACATCGGCGCCGTCCCGTACCTGCTGCGCGAACGCCGCGACATCCCCGTGATCGGGTCGCGGCTGACGATGGCGCTGCTGGAGGCCAAGCTCGCCGAGCACCGCATCAAACCGGTCGTCGACGTCGTCGCGGAGAGCGAGCGGCGCACGCTGGGACCGTTCGAATGCGAGTTCCTGGCGGTCAACCATTCGATTCCGGACGCCCTCGCCGTCGCCGTGCGCACCCCCGCCGGGCTCGTCCTGCACACCGGCGACTTCAAGATGGACCAGCTCCCGCTGGACGGCCGGCTCACCGACCTGCCCGGGTTCGCGCGGCTCGGCGCCGAGGGCGTCGACCTCCTGCTGTCGGACTCCACCAACGCCGAGGTCCCCGGGTTCGTCACCAGCGAGCGCAACATCGGCCCGGTCGTCGACGAGGTGTTCCGCACCGCCGAGGGCCGGCTGATCGTCGCGTGCTTCGCCTCGCACGTCCACCGCGTGCAGCAGGTGCTGGACGCCGCCGTCGCCAACGGCCGCCGCGTGTGCTTCGTCGGGCGTTCGATGGTGCGCAACATGGGCGTCGCGCGCGAGCTCGGCTACCTGGACGTCCCCGAGGGGATCATGGTCGAGCAGAAGCAGCTCGACGACGTCCCGCCCGACAACCTGGTGCTGGTGTGCACCGGTTCGCAGGGCGAGCCGATGTCGGCGCTGTCGCGGATGGCGAACCGCGACCACCAGATCCGCATCACCGACCGCGACACCGTGGTGCTGGCGTCGTCCCTCATCCCCGGCAACGAGAACGCCGTCAACCGCGTCATCAACGGCCTCACCCGCTGGGGGGCGCGCGTCGTCCACAAGGGCAACGCGCTGGTGCACGTGTCCGGGCACGCACCGGCCGGCGAGCTGCTGTACGTCCTGAACGTGACGAAGCCGGGCAACTTCATGCCGATCCACGGCGAGTGGCGGCACCTGCGCGCCCACGCGAAGCTCGCGATGCTCACCGGCGTCCCGGAGGACAACGTCGTCATCGCCGAGGACGGCGTCGTCGTCGACCTCGTCGACGGCAACGCGAAGATCGTGGGCGCCGTCCCGGCCGGGTACGTGTACGTGGACGGGCTGTCGGTCGGCGAGGTCACCGAGACGTCCCTGAAAGACCGCCGGATCCTCGGCGAGGAGGGGTTCGTCTCCATCGTCGTCGGCATCGACTCCACCTCCGGCAAGGTGGTCGCCGGGCCCGAGATCCACGCGCGCGGCGCCGGGATCGTCAACGAGGACTTCGAGGACGTCATCGAGCGGCTCGAGAGCGTGCTCGCCGACGCGGCCGGGGACGGGGTCAACGACCTGCACCAGCTCAACCAGCTCGTCCGCCGCACCGTCGGCAAGTGGGTGAGCGACAAGTACCGCCGCCGCCCGATGATCATCCCGGTGGTCGTCGAGGTGTAGGCCGCGCGGGCGTGTCGCGGGCCTCACCCGGTCCCGCGACACGCCCGGCCGCCGTCCCGGGACGTGCGGGGATGCTTGGTTACTCTCGTAACCATGGCCACACGTGCGTCCGGAGGGGCGAAGAGCTCCTCCCGCGCCGGGGGCAGCGCGGCTCGTCGACCCGCTGGGTCGTCCCCCCGGAAGCGACCGAGCGGCAACAGCGGAAACGGCGGAAACGGCAGGGGCGGAGGCAAGGCGGCGGCGAAGGGCAAGGGCGGCGCCAAGGGCGGCCGGCCCCCGAAGCCCGATCCGATCCCGATGGCGTTCCTCGGCTTCTTCAAGCTGCTGTTCAAGCTCTGGCAGCTCGCGGCCGTCACCGTGGGCTCGGTGTTCCGCGCGTACGGGCACGGCGCCCGCAACCTCGACCCCGAGCACCGCCGCGACGGGCTCGGCCTCGCGCTGCTCGGCTCCGCGATCGTGGTCGCCTCGGTGACCTGGTTCAAGCCGGACGGCGTCGTCACCGTCGCGCTCGAGCAGGTGATCCGGGGCGGGCTCGGCATCATCGCGATGGGCCTGCCCGTCCTGCTGGGCCTGCTCGCGTGGCGGACGCTGCGCCACCCCGAGCACCACGAGGACACCGGCCGCATCGTCATCGGCGTCACCGCCCTCGGCGCCGGCGTCCTCGGCATCCTGCACCTGGCCGGCGGCGTCCCGTCCCCGGCCGACGACATGGCGGCCGTCCGGGAGGCGGGCGGCGTGCTCGGCTGGCTCGTCTCCGCGCCGCTCGACACCGCGCTCAGCGGCTGGGTCGCCGTCCCGCTGCTGCTGCTCCTGTCCGGGTTCGGGCTGCTCGTCGTCACCGCCACCCCGATCAACAAGGTCCCCGAGCGCCTCGCCGAGCTGTGGTCGGTCGCCACGCTCCAGGGGCGCCCGGAGCCGGCGCCCGCCGGCGCCGCCGAGGACGCGGCGGAGGAGGACGCGCCGGCGCCGCGCCGCCGCAAGGGCCGCAAGAACCGCAAGGACGGCGGCGACGCGGAGGACGGGGAGCTGGAGGTCGGCGAGCACTCGCGCCCCTACGACACGCCGCTGCTGGAGGACGCCGCCGTGCCCGGCGGGTCCGGAAGGAAGGGCGCCGCGCGGCGCCGCGACCTCGCCGACGACCTGTTCGACCCCGACCCGTTCGGCGCCGACGTCCCGCCGCCCGCACCGCCCGGCGACGATGCCCCGCACCCGTTCGATCCCGCCGGCGACCTCCCGGACGCCCCGGAACCGGACGTCCTCGACGACGTCCTCGGGCACGACGCCCCGGAGCACGACGCGTCCGAGGACGCGGCGCCCGAACGCGAGGCGCCCGACCCGACCCCGGCGCCGCGCGGCTCCGAGCAGCTTCCGCTGTCGTCGTCCGGCGAGATCTACGTCCTGCCGGACCCGTCGGCCCTGCGGCCCGGCAGCGCGGCCAAGCCGCGCACCAAGGCCAACGACGCCGTCGTGAACGCGCTCACCGGGGTGCTCGAGCAGTTCGACATCGACGCGCAGGTCACCGGGTTCACCCGCGGTCCGACGATCACCCGGTACGAGATCGAGCTGGGTCCGGCGGTGAAGGTCGAGAAGGTCACCGCGCTGACGAAGAACATCGCGTACGCGGTCAAGAGCGCCGATGTGCGGATCATCTCCCCGATCCCCGGCAAGTCGGCGATCGGGGTGGAGATCCCCAACACCGACAAGGACATCGTCAGCCTCGGCGACGTGCTGCGCGCCCCCGCCGCGACGAACGAGCATCACCCGATGGTCGTCGGGCTGGGCAAGGACGTCGAGGGCCGCACGGTCGTGGCGAACCTGGCGAAGATGCCGCACATCCTCATCGCGGGCGCGACCGGCGCCGGCAAGTCGACCTGCATCAACGGGCTCATCACCTCGATCCTGATGCGGGCGACACCGGACGAGGTCCGCATGATCCTCGTCGACCCCAAGCGGGTCGAGCTGACGATGTACCAGGGCATCCCGCACCTGATCACCCCGATCATCACGAACCCGAAGAAGGCCGCCGAGGCCCTCGAATGGGTCGTGGGGGAGATGGACCGCCGCTACGACGACCTGGCCGCGTCCGGGTACCGGCACATCGACGACTTCAACAAGGCCGTGAAGGCGGGCAAGCTGGTGCCGCCGCCCGGCAGCGAGCGCGTCTACACCCCGTACCCGTACATGTTGGTGATCGTCGACGAGCTGGCCGATCTGATGATGGTCGCGCCCCGCGACGTCGAGGACTCGGTCGTCCGCATCACCCAGCTCGCCCGCGCCGCCGGCATCCACCTCGTGCTGGCGACGCAGCGCCCGTCCGTCGACGTCGTCACGGGCCTCATCAAGGCGAACGTCCCGTCCCGGCTGGCGTTCGCGACGTCGTCGCTGTCGGACAGCCGCGTCATCCTCGACCAGCCCGGCGCGGAGAAGCTGGTCGGGCAGGGCGACGCGCTGTTCCTGCCGATGGGCGCGAGCAAGCCCATGCGGCTCCAGAACGCCTACGTCTCCGAGAAGGAGATCACCGCCGTCGTCGGCCACTGCAAGGGCCAGATGGAGGCGTCCTACCGCGACGACGTCGGCGACGCCGCCAAGCCCAAGAAGGAGATCGACGAGGAGATCGGCGACGACATGGACCTGCTCGTCCAGGCGATCGAGCTCGTCGTGTCGACCCAGTTCGGCTCCACGTCGATGCTCCAGCGCAAGCTGCGCGTCGGGTTCGCGAAGGCGGGCCGCCTGATGGACCTCATGGAAAGCCGCGACATCGTCGGTCCCAGCGAAGGGTCGAAAGCACGCGACGTCCTCACGAAACCGGACGATCTGCCCGGAGTGCTCGCGGAACTCCGGGGCGGCGGCTGATCAGCGCGGACGCGCGGTACGGCGGCGGGCGACGGACGATCATGACGGAATGATGCGGAATCTTGCCCACTTTCGAACGCGTTGCGAGTCGCAGGGCGGGCATGCCCCTTCCTAGACTGGACCCACGAATGTGGGATCGGTCATAGTCGCCCCCGAAGGAGGCTCGGCGTGAGCATCGGAGAGACCCTGGCGAATGAGCGACAGCGAGCCGGTCTCTCGGTGACTCAGGTGAGTCTCCAGACGCGGATCCGGGAGACCGTGATCCGCGGGATGGAGGCCGACGACTTCGCGCCCTGCGGCGGCAACTTCTACGCGCGCGGCCACATCCGCAGCGTCTCCCGGGTGATCGGCATCGACCCCGAGCCGCTCGTCGCCGAGTTCGACGCGATCCACGGCGGCGCGCCCCAGCCCGTCTCGGCGGTCTCCGCGTTCGAGCCCGAGCAGCCCGTGCGGGAGTTCCGCGAGCGCCGCCCGCCGAACTGGAGCGCCGCGATGGCGCTCGCGCTGGCCCTCGTGGTGGTGTACGCGGTCGTCCAGGTCGTCGGGCAGGACGGCGGCGAGCGGCGCACCGCCAAGCCGGTCGCCGGGACGCCCGCCGCGTCCGCGTCCGGCTCGCCGACGACCGAGCCGACCAAGAAGAGCGACCCGGTCGCCGCCGCGCCCCGCACGGAGGTGGACGTCCGCGCCACCGCGAACCGCACCGTGTGGCTGAGCGTCCGCGACGGCGAGGGCGAGGCGCTGTTCACCGGCATCATGCGCAAGGGCGACCAGAAGCGGTGGACGGCCGACAAGGAGATCGACCTGGTGATCGGCGTCGGCGGCGGCGTCGACCTGACCGTGAACGGCAAGGAGCTCGGCGCGCCCGGCCAGGGCGGCGGCGTGCAGCGGCTCAGTTTCGACCGCGACGATCCCGAAGCCGCCTGAAGCGGGAATGTCGGGCGGGGCGCCGGTCCCCCGGGCGGCCGGCGCCCATTACCTTAGGGGCATGTCCACTCGCCGCAAGGTTTCGCTGATCACACTCGGTTGCGCTCGGAACGAGGTCGACTCCGAGGAGCTCGCCGCCCGCATCGAGGACGCCGGATGGGACCTGGCGGACGGGGCGGACGGCGCCGACGTCGTGGTCGTCAACACCTGCGGCTTCATCGAGGCGGCCAAGAAGGACTCCATCGACACGCTGCTGGCCGCGCACGACTCCGGCGCGAAGGTCGTCGCCGCCGGGTGCATGGCCGAGCGGTACGGCAAGGAGCTCGCCGAGGCGCTGCCCGAGGCGGACGCCGTCATCGGCTTCGACGACTACGCCGGCATCGGCGACCGGCTCGACGACGTCATGGCCGGGCGGGCGCACACCGCGCACACCCCGCGCGACCGCCGCACCCTGCTGCCGATCAGCCCGGTGGTGCGCGGTTCGTCCGCGTCCGGCGTCGCGATCCCCGGGCACGGCGACGAGCACGGCGGCGGGCACGGCGGCGGGCAGGACGACCTGCCGGCGGGCGTCGCGCCCGCGTCGGGCCCCCGGGTGCTGCGGCGCCGCCTCGGCGGCGGCCCGGTCGCCCCGCTGAAGCTGGCGTCCGGCTGCGACCGCCGCTGCACGTTCTGCGCGATCCCCGCGTTCCGCGGCGCGTACGTGTCGCGTCCGCCGGAGGAGGTGCTGGAGGAGGCCCGGTGGCTCGCCGCGCACGGCGCCCGCGAGCTCGTCCTCGTCAGCGAGAACTCCACGTCCTACGGCAAGGACCTCGGCGACCTGCGCGCCCTGGAGAAGCTGCTGCCGGACCTTGCGGCGGTGGACGGCGTCGAGCGGGTCCGCGTCAGCTACCTGCAGCCCGCCGAGACCCGGCCCGGGCTCATCGAGGCGATCTGCGCCACGCCCGGCGTCGCACCGTACTTCGACATGTCGTTCCAGCACGCGAGCGGCCCGGTGCTGCGCGCGATGCGCCGGTTCGGCGACCGGGAGCGCTTCCTCGAACTGCTCGGCCAGATCCGCGGCCATGCCCCCGAGGCGGGCGTCCGCTCCAACTTCATCGTCGGCTTCCCCGGCGAGACCGAGGACGACTTCGATGAGCTCGCCGAGTTCCTGTCGGCCGCGCGGCTGGACGCGGTCGGCGTGTTCGGCTACTCCGACGAGGAGGGCACCGAGGCCGCGAAGCTGGACGGCAAGGTCGACCCCGACGAGGTCGCGCGGCGCGTCGAGGAGCTGACCGGGCTGGCGGACGAGCTGACCGCGCAGCGCGCCGAGGACCGGATCGGCACCGAGGTGCGGGTGCTCCTGGAAGAGAAGACGGCGGACGGCGGCTTCGAGGGGCGCGCGGCCCACCAGGCTCCCGAGGTGGACGGCACGGTCCTCGTGCGCGGTGCGGGCCTCGCGCTCGGCGAGATCGTCACCGCCCGCGTGGTCGGCAGCGACGGCGTGGACCTGATCGCCGACGCGGGGGCGCCGTGACGGCCGGGACGCCCGACCCGGTGGCCGGCGACCGGGAGGCGCCCCCCGCCAGCGTCTACAACATCGCGAACCTGCTCACGATGCTCCGGATCGCGCTCGTGCCGCTGTTCGTGTGGCTGCTGTTCCTGGAGGGCACCGGCTGGCGGCTCGCCGCGTTCGCCGTGTTCGCGGCCGCGTCCATCACCGACAAGATCGACGGTGACATCGCGCGCGCCCGCGGCCTCGTCACCGACTTCGGCAAGATCGCCGACCCGATCGCCGACAAGGCGCTGACCGGCGCCGCCCTGATCAGCCTGTCGGTGCTCGGCGAGCTGTGGTGGTGGGTGACCGCCGCGATCCTGGTCCGCGAGATCGGCATCACGCTGCTCCGGCTCGTCGTCATCCGGTACGGGGTCATCCCGGCCAGCAAGGGCGGCAAGCTGAAGACGATGCTGCAGGTCATCGCCATCGGCCTGTTCATCCTGCCCGGCCCGCTCGACCCGATCCGCTGGGCGACGATGGCCGCCGCGCTGGTCGTCACGCTCGTCACCGGCGCCGACTACATCGCCCAGGCGTGGCGCCTGCGGCGCTCCCGCGACGGCGTGCGCGGGGAGCGTCCGTGACGGCGGACGGGTTCACCTACGCGGAGGTCGGGGCGACGCGGGACGGTCTTCGGCCGGAGGGCTACCGGCACCTGCGGGAACGGACGCGCGTGGGGCAGGGCCCGGACGCGCTGCGGGCCGCGGTGGACGCGGTCGTCGGTCTCCGGATGCACCGCGCGCTGCCCGTCCGGCTGCTCGCGTCGGGCCCGCGGGCCGAGCCGGGCGTGGACGTGGAGGTCACCGTCGGCGCCGGTCCGCTGCGGCTGCGGGCGCCCTGCCGGGTGGTGTGGACCCGCCGGGACGAGCGCGGCGGCGGCTTCGGGTACGGGACGCTGCCCGGGCACGCGATGTCGGGCGAGGAGTCGTTCGCCGTGGACATGGACGACACCGGGGCCGTGTGGCTGACCGTCACGTCGTTCAGCCGTCCGGCGACGGCGGCGGGACGGCTGGCGGGCCCGTTCGGCCCGCTGCTCCAGCGGCTCTACGCGCGGGGGTGCGGCCTCGTCCTGCGCAGGCTGGTCCGGCGCGGGCGGGGCTGAACGGAGCGGGCCGCGGGACCATGCCCACCCCGGTCATGGTCCCGCGGCCCCGTTCGCGGTGCCCCGCGGTCACAATTATCCCTGCGATTCGGGGTGCTACGCGAATCGTACGGGTGAGTTTTGACTCACAATATGACGCTCACTTCTGCCTAATGTGGGACGTGGACGGCCTTGTGCGCGTGCCGATATGCGGTCGGGGTGCGCTCCAAGTCACACGCGACGTGCACGTATGACCAACAGGTGAACGCAATGTGCACCCGGCGGTTTTGCCGGGCGAGGAATAAGTGATCCGACCCGCGGTCGGTTTTCACGCCCAACGGGTACTTTGTCCGGATTGGGCCGTCAGGGGCGCGAGGGCGCGCCCCGCGGCCGCCGGATCCGCGCGGCGGCCCGCCGGCTCCCGGACGTCGGTGGGCGGCGGTAGATTCGGGACCCGATCGGGAGGGGACGGGATGCGCGTCGAGCTGCTCACCGTCGGGGACGAACTGCTCCTCGGCGACACCGTCAACGGCAACGCCGCGTGGCTGGGCCGGCGGCTCGCCGACCACGGCGCGGAGGTCACCCGCAGCGTAGTCGTCGGCGACGAGGAGGACGTCATCGTCGAGGCGGTGACGGCCGCGCTCGGTCGCGCCGACGCGGTGGTCACCACCGGCGGGCTCGGGCCCACCAGCGACGACCTCACCCGGGACGCGCTGGCCGCGGCGGCGGGCGTCCCGCTCGTCCGGGACCGGGAGGCGGAGAAGCGCCTGCGGGAGCGGGCCGCGGCGGCCGGGCACGAGATCCGCGAGTCGGCGCTGCGGATGGCGGACGTGCCGGAGGGCGCGGGCGTGCTGCGGAACTCGGCCGGGTCGGCGCCGGGGCTGCGGGTCGAGCTGCCCGGCGGCGTCGTGTACGCGCTGCCCGGCGTCCCGTTCGAGATGCGCACGATCATGGACGAGGTGGTGCTGCCCGAGCTGGCCGGCCCGCCCGAGGTCGCCCGCCGCACTCTGCGCACCGCCGGCCTGTGGGAGTCGGTGCTGGCGGAGCGGCTCGCCGAGGTCGAGGCCATGGATGGCGTCCGGCTGGCGTACCTGCCCCAGCCGGCGGAGGTGCGGGTCCGCGTCTCCGTCGCCGGGACGGACGTCTGGGACCGCCTCGTCGGCGTCGAGAAGCGGATCCGCGAGCTGCTCGGCTCCGCCGTCTACGGCGTGGAGGACGAGTCGCTCGACCGCGTCGTGCACCGGCTGCTCACGCAGCGGTCCGCGACGGTCGCGGCGGCCGAGTCGCTGACCGGCGGGCTGATCGGCGCGGAGCTGACCGCGATGCCCGGATCGTCCACGACGTTCGCGGGCGGGGTCGTCGCGTACGCCACCGAGCTCAAGCGCGACCTGCTGGACGTCCCCGCCGACCTGCTCGCCGAGCACGGCGCCGTCCACCCGGACGTCGCGGCGGCGATGGCGGCGGGCGTCCGGGACCGGCTCGGCGCCACGTACGGGGTCGCGGTCACCGGCGTGGCCGGTCCGGAGGCGCAGGACGGCCGTCCCGTCGGAACGGTCTATATCGGCGTGGCCGGTCCGGGAGATTTGCGCATCGTGACCCGACCGAAACTCCCCGTGCCCGGCCCGGGGGCCGAGACCCGCGACGTCATCCGCAGGATGACCGTCGTTCACGCACTTGACCAGCTCAGACGTGCTCTGCTGGGGCTCGGCGCGGACGCCGGCGCCGAGTTCGCCCAGGAAGATCGGGAAGAGTCGGGCTGATTACAGCGTTACGTTGCGAGCGAACACGAAATCAACGGTCTGCCATGGTCACCGTCAAGCCAGGTACGGTGGAACTGGCAGATGGTCCGAACTGAGGGAGGGAGCGAGACGATGGTCCTGCTTCGCCAGCTGCTCGGTGACGTACTGCGGCAGCTGCGGCTGCGCCAGGGACGCACCCTCCGTGAGGTGTCCGCGGCGGCGCGGGTTTCCCTCGGCTATCTCTCCGAGGTGGAACGAGGGCAGAAGGAGGCGTCCTCGGAGCTGCTCTCCTCGATCTGCAAAGCGCTCGGGGTACCGCTGTCGCACGTGCTGAGGGACGTCGCGGATCAGCTCGCCCTCGCCGAGCTGCAGCACGAGCCCGTCATGGCGGGTGCGCCCCAGCACGAGCGCATCCCCGCGGAGAGCATTCCGGAGACCCCGGAGGAGATCACCGGCGAACTGCGTGCGGACATGGTCGCCGCCTGAACGGCGACCGGAACCCGGCGCGGGGGAGTGGAGGCCGACGCTCAGGCGGCCCCGCTCTTTGTCGGGGTGGGGGGAGGGTCCCCCCGTGGTGATGTGATGTGCCTGAGCGGTGGCCGCGATGTGGCGCGGGGGAGTGGAGGTCTGCGTCAAGGCGGCCCCGCTCTTGTCGGGGAGCGTGGGGTTCGCTCCCTCATGTGATGGGTCCGAGGAGCGCGTTCGCGCCGGGTGACGGGGGACGGCCCCGTCGGGACGGCGCCTTGAGAACCGGGGGCGCACGCCGTCGCCGGCACGCCGGTGACCTGGCGACGGGTGTGCGCGGTCTCACGGTTGGACCCGGCATAGCAGGGGATTCTTCCCGGTTGTAACGGACAACCGTAACGACGCGGAAGGAGCCCACAATGGCGGCCATCAAGAGCCCGCTCACCGATTCGGCCCAGAAGGTCGCGGGGAACGCATTGCAGGGCGCCCTCGTCGACCTCATCGACCTCGCGCTGGTCGCCAAGCAGGCGCACTGGAACCTGACGGGCCGCAACTTCAAGGTCGTGCACGAGCACCTGGACGAGGTCGTCGACTTCGCCCGGCAGAGCCAGGACGACGTGGCCGAGCGCGCCGTGGCGATCGGGGTGAACCCCGACGGCCGCGCCCGCACCGTCGCCGACCGCAGTGAGCTGCCGCAGCTCGAAGCCGGGTACCTCGCCGACGACAAGGTCGTCAGCGCGGTCACCGACGTGCTCGCCCAGCTCATCGGCCGCTTCCGGGAGCGCGTCGCGGAGACCGACGAGCCGGACCCGGTCACCCAGGACCTGCTCATCGGCATCACTCACGAGCTCGAGAAGCAGCACTGGATGTTCCAGGCGCAGACCTGATCCCCGGCCCCGCCCGTCGGCGCGCCGCCGCGATCCGGGCGCGCGGGCGGCTCCATGAGCACCGAGGCCCCGGTCCGCACGGACCGGGGCCTCGGTGTCTCCCGGGGCGCCCGGTCCGCCGATCGCCTTGTGCTCGGGCGTTTCGTGGTCATCATGGGACATGGGTGTTCGAGCGGCGGGGACGATCGTGGGTTCCCTCATGGCCGGTGCGGCGGTGTTCGTGACGGGCGCGGGGTGCGGCTCCGAGACGTTCTGCACGATGGAGATGGTGCCGCAGGGGATCCGGGTGGAGGTGCGGCCCGCCGACGCGGCGCGGATCGAGTCGGCGTCGCTGGAGGTGTGCTGGGACGGGGTCTGCAGGACGCCGCGGATCGTTTTCGGGCCGTCCACGACGAGCGTCCCGCAGGGCTGCGACGGCGACGGGCCCGACGCGGCGTGCGGTGCTTCGGCGTCGCCGGACGGTGGGAAGACCGGGTTCGCCAAGGTCGAGGGGCTGCCGGACGAGCCGGTCGAGGTCCGGATCGCGCTGCGGGACGGCGGCGGCGCCGCGGTCCTCGAGAAGCGGCTGCGGGTGACGCCGGACGGCGGCGACGCCGACTGTCCCAAGGGCCCCCAGGCGCGGCTGGTCGTCGCGGGCGGCGACGTCACCGCGGGCTGAGCCGCTCCAGGACGGTGTCGGCGAACTCGACGGCGAGGGGGCTCAGCGCGTCCCAGTCGCGGGCGGCCCAGCCGGCGGTGAGCGGCGGCAGGTCCGGGACCGGGACGAGCCGGACGTCGCCGGAGCCGCCGCCCCAGCCGGGGAGCGCGGGCAGGATCGCGTGGCCGAGGCCGAGTTCGGCGAGCAGCAGCGCGGTGTCCCAGTCGGCGACGCTGGTCGTGGACGCCAGCCGCAGCCCGTGCCGCTCCAGGTGCATCTCCAGGTGGACGCGGGACGTGGAGTGCGCGGGCAGCTCGATGTGCCGGATGTCCGCGAGGTCGGGGAGCGCGACGGACGTCCGCGACGCGAGCGGGTCGTCGGCGCGGACGGCCAGCACCCACGGCAGCTCGCAGGACGCGCGCTGCTCGACGCCGTCGAGCGGCGGGCCGATCGTCACCCACGCGAGGTCGGCGGTGTGCGAGCGGACGGCCTCGAGGCAGCGGCGGCTCGACCCGGCGGTCTCGAACTGCAGGGCGACCTCGGGGTGGCGGGCGCGGAACGCCGCGACCCCGCCCGCCATGAAGTGCCGGACGGTCGTGGCGCCGGTCGCGACCCGCACGGTGCCGCCGACGCCGCGGCGCAGGTCGTCCAGGAGGCGCAGGGCCGCGTCGAGCCCGGCGAGGCCGTCGGCGGCGGCCCGCCGCAGGACGCGTCCGGCGCGGGTGGGCACGACGCCGCGCGGCCGCCGCTCCAGCAGCACCAGGCCCGTCTCCCGCTCCAGCCGCCGGACGTGCTGGCTCACCGCGGACTGGCTGCACGCCAGGTCGCGGGCGACGGCGCTGAGGTTGCCCGCCTCGCAGACGGCGACGAAGACGCGGAGGTCGTCCAGGGTCATGCACCCAAGTTAGAGCTGGGGAGCTTGCAAGGAAACCCGAGAATTGACTTGGGTATGGGCCGGTTCGATGATGGATCCGCGGGCGCAGGATCCGGTGACCCGCGTCAGGCGGCGACCCGCCCGGCCTCCCGGGCGTGCCGGGCGGGCGCCGACCGCCGGCTCAGGACGCCGCGGGCTGGCAGCGCGGGCACCAGAAGGCGGTGCGCTCGCCGGCGTCGGACGCCTGCCCGGCGCGGCGGATCTCGGTGCCGCAGCGGCGGCAGGGGCGCCCCGCCCGTCCGTAGACCCAGTGCTCGCGGCCGCGCCGCCGGTCGCCGGTCGTGATGTGGCCGTGGCGGTCCTTGTTGGCGTCCAGCAGCCGGTGGGCGAGCTCCACCAGCCCGACCAGGTCGGGCACGTCCCGGACGGGCGTCCAGGGGTTCGCGCCGCGCAGGAACAGGACCTCGGCCTTGTAGACGTTGCCGATGCCGGCCACCAGCGTCTGGTCGAGGACCGCCTCGCCGACGGCGCGGTCGGGACGGGCGGCGAGCCGCGCGGCGGCCTCGGCCGCGAGTCCGGGACCCCACGCGGGGTCGAGCAGGTCCGGGCCGAGATGCCCGACGGCGCGGTCCTCGTCGGCGGTGCGCAGCAGCTCGACGAGGCCGAGCGAGGTGCCGACCGCCTGCCACTCGGCGTTGCCGAGCACGAGCCGCACCCGGTGGTCGCGCGGGACGGGCCCCGCGCGCCGCACCTGCCAGCGTCCCTCCATCAGCAGGTGCGTGTGGACGGTCACGCCGCCCTCCACCCGGACGAGCAGGTGCTTGCCGCGCGAGACGACCTCGAGGACCGTCCGGCCGCGCAGGTCGGCGGTGGCGAACCGGGGGACGCGGAAGTCCGAACGCGTCAGCGGCCGCCCGGCGAGCGCCTCGTGCAGCCGCCGGGCCGCGAGCCGGACGACGTCCCCCTCCGGCACGTCACCCTCCCGGTGCTAGATGAGGGATCCGCTCTCCCAGGCCGACGGGTCCTCGGTGAGGACGCGGACGGAGTCGGGGAGCTTGCCCTCGGCGATGTGCGCGAGCGTGACCCGTTCCAGGATGGCGCGCTCGCTCGCGCGCAGCGCGATCCACACCTCCTGCAGGGACCGCGCGGGGCCCTCGTAGCCGACGTGCTCGGGACGTTCGCCGCGCACGCCCAGCAGCGGCCCGTCGATCGCCCGGATGATGTCGGCGAGCGCGATCCGCTCGGCGGGCCGGGCCAGCCAGTAGCCCCCCTCGGGGCCGCGCTGGCTGCGGACGAGGCCGGAGCGGCGGAGCTGGCCGAGGATGTTCTCGAGGAACTTGGGCGGGATCTGCTGGGCCTCGGCGAGCTGCACCGCGGTCACGGGATGGCTCCCGGCCACGGCCAGCTCCGCGGCGGCACGCAGCGCGTAGTCGACCCGAGCGGACAATCGCATGCTTGCATTATCCCCCGTCACCGGACTGGTCGGGCGCCCGCCGGAGGGCCGCGGGGCGGGCCGGTGCGGAAACGCGGCGCGGCGCGTCCGCCGGAACCGGGCCTTTGTCCGGCGGACGCGCCGCGGGTGGAGCCCCTCGGGAGCCGCGCCCGGCGCCCGAGGGGGCGGGTCAGGCCGTCCCGCCGGGGGCGGGGACGAGCCCGAGCAGTTCGGCGGCCGCCTGCGCGTTGGCGGCGGCGGCGCCGTAGGTCGCCAGGTAGACGGCCGAGCCCGGACGCCAGACCGGCAGGCCCATCTCGACGACGACGGTGTCGGGCCGCGCGGTGAGCAGCGCGGCCGTCAGCGACCGCTGC
Organism: Actinomadura sp. WAC 06369; assembly: GCF_003947565.1. Classification (NCBI taxonomy): domain Bacteria; kingdom Bacillati; phylum Actinomycetota; class Actinomycetes; order Streptosporangiales; family Thermomonosporaceae; genus Actinomadura; species Actinomadura sp. WAC 06369. Next base: position 52,555 of record NZ_QHJN01000034.1, read on the forward strand.
TCCGCGTGCCGGTGCGCGTCCCGCAGGACGACGACGAGGCCGCGTCCCTTGGCACGGTCCAGCACCCGGTCCGCGTCCCCGTCCCCGCTGGTGGCCCGGACGGCGTCGGGCGCCCACGGGTGCAGGCCCCACGGCGTCGGGCCGACCGCGATGTTGCCGGACGCCTCGACCTCGACGACCAGCGGCGGCGTCCCGCTCCAGCCTGGGAGCGCTCCCGAGACCCGCACGGCGCGGCGCGCGCCCTCCAGGCCGGCGTCCCGGTCGGGCGCCGCGGGGACCTCGCCGGACAGCCGCCGGCGGAGGGCGTCGGTGCGGTCCGCGGCGTCCTGCAGCCGGTGCGGCGACAGCCGCCCGTCCCGGACCGCCGCCTCCACGGCCGCGAGCGTCGCGCGCACCGTGTCGGCGTGCTCGTTCGGCCCGAGGCATAGCAGGTCGGCACCCGCGATGAGGGCCCGCACGGACGCCTCGGGGATGCCGATCGCGCCGCTCGCGCCCCGCATGTCGAGCGCGTCGGTGACGATCACGCCGTCGTAGCCGAGCCGCTCGCGCAGCAGGCCGGTGATCGCGGCGGGGGACAGGGTGGCGGGCAGCCCCTCGGTGATGTCCGGCACGTTGAGGTGCCCGGTCATCACCGCGCGGGCGCCGGCGTCGATCGCCGCCCGGAACGGGACGAGCTCGCGGCGGTCCAGCAGCGCGAGGTCGGCGTCCACCAGCGGGATCGTCAGGTGCGAGTCGACGACGGTCGCGCCGTGCCCGGGGAAGTGCTTGGCGCACGCGGCGACGCCCGCCTCCTGCAGCCCGGCGACGGCCGCGGCGGCGTGCCGCGCGACCAGCGCGGCGTCCGCCCCGAACGAGCGGGTGCCGATCACCGGGTTGTCGTCGGCGGTGTTGACGTCCACGGACGGCGCGAAGTCGAGGTTGACGCCCACCTCGGCCAGCTCGGCGCCCATCGACCGGTAGATCCGGCGGGTCAGCTCCGGGTCGTCGACGGCGCCGAGCGCGGCGTTGCCCGGGTACGGGCTGCCGGTCGCGTGCCCGCCGAGGCGGGTGACGTCCCCGCCCTCCTCGTCGATGCTGATCAGGGGGGCGCCGGCGGCGCGCATCCGCGCGGTGAGCGCGGCCAGCGACTCGGGGCTCGGCACGTTGCCGGTCAGGGCGAACAGGGTGACCCCGCCGAGCCCCCGCTCCAGCTCGTCCAGCAGCCAGCCCGGCGCGGTGGGCCCGGGGAAGGACGGGGAGAGCGCCGCGCGCGCGAGCCGGGTGATCTCCCCGGTGGTGGCGATGTCGTCGGTCGTCACCCCTTCACCGCCCCGGCGGTCAGCCCGGTCACCATGCGGCGCTGGACGATGAGGAAGAAGATGATGACGGGAATCGTGAGCAGCGTCGACGCCGCCATGATGGGCCCCCATGAGTTGCCGCTGCGGCCGAAGAAGAACTGCAGCATGATCGGCAGGGTGTACTTGTCCTGGTCGTCCAGGAAAGTGAAAGCGAAGATGAACTCGTTCCACGCGGTGATGAACGAGAAGATGCTGGTCGCGACCAGTCCGGGCGCGACGAGCGGGAGCATGACCGTGAAGAACGTCCGGACCGGTCCGGCGCCGTCGATGGCCGCGGCCTCCTCCAGCTCGCGCGGCACCGCGGCGACGAAGCCCCGCAGCATCCAGATCGCGAACGGCACCGCGAACCCGATGTAGACGACGAGCAGGCCCCACATGCTGTTCAGCATGTTGAGCTGCTTGAGGTCCAGGAACAGCGGGATGACCAGGGCCTCCAGCGGGACCATCTGGACGATCAGCAGCATCACCAGGAAGGTCGTGCGGAACCGGAAGCGGAACCGCGCGACGGCGGTGGCCGCCAGCAGCGCCAGCAGCCCGGAGACCAGGACGGTGCCGAGCGCGAGGAGCGCGCTGTTGGAGAAGTACTTCCAGAACGAGACCTCGGCGACCGAGCCGTTGACGATGACGTCGAAGTGCTCCAGCGTCGGATCGGTCGGCAGCGGCTTCGGCGTCGAGCTGAAGATGTCCTCGTTCGGCTTGAACGCGGTGGACGCCATCCAGAACACGGGGAAGACCGCCAGGACGAACACCGCCACGCCGACGGTGTTCCAGGTGATCTTCGACAGCAGCTTCTTGCGGCCGGGCCGGCGGGCGCGCGCGGAAGCCCCCGCGGTGCCGCGCTCGCGGAGGGACGGCGCGTTGAGCGGCGCGGTCATCGTGTCTCCCCCTGACGCACCATGACCCGCACGTACAGGGCCGTGACGATGAGCAGGATCAGCGTGAGCACCAGCGCGATCGCCGAGCCGTCGCCGAGTTTCGGATTCATCGAGCCGAACGCCTCCGAGTACGCGTACAGCGAGAGGTTGAAGGCGTCCCGGTTGGCCATCCCGGCCATGATGAACAGCTGGGTGAACACCTTGAAGTCCCAGATGATCGACATGACCAGCACGACCAGGAAGATCGGCTTGAGCATCGGGTAGGTGATGCTCCAGAACGTCCGCCACGGGCCGGAGCCGTCGACGCGGGCGGCCTCGTACAGCTCGCGCGGGACGCTCTTGAGCCCGGCGAGCACGGACACGGCCACGAACGGGCACGCCTGCCACACCACGCAGATGGTGAGGACGGTGTAGGTGGGCAGCGGCTTGGAGAACCAGTTGTAGCCGAGCCAGTCGCCCCCGACGAGGAAGTCCGGGAGCAGGTCCAGGGTCCAGTTGACCAGGCCGCCGGTCGTCCCGAACAGCCAGGTGAAGATGATCGCCGCGGTGACCGGCGGGGTCGCCCAGGCGACCATGACGCCGCCCGCGACGAGGTTCGACATCTTCTTGCCGAGCTTGTTGAGCAGGAGCCCCACCAGGGTCCCGACCACCATGGTCAGCGTCACGGCCACGACGGCGAACAGCACCGTGTGCCGGAGGGTCGTCCAGAAGAACGGGTCCCCGAGGATGTCCTTGAAGTTCTGGAGCCCGACCGATTCGGCCGGCTCGCCGCGCAACTGGCGGTTGCCGACCTTCTGGAACGACATGATCCCGATCTGGATCATCGGCCAGAACATCAGCAGAGCGATCACGACCACGGTGGGCGCGATCAGCAGGTACGGCCCGAAGCGGGGCCGGCGGCGCGGGCGCCCGCGGCCGGCGGATCTGCGGCCGGGCGGCGTGCGCACCGCGGGGGCGGTGTCGAGCATGGGCGGTTCCGTTCAGGAGGGACGGGCGGCCGTGTGTCGTCCGGAGGGAGCCTCGCGGGCGCGCCGGGACGGGCGCGCCCCGAGCGCGGCCCCCCGCCGCCGCGGCGCCGGGCGCGCGGCGGCGGGGAGCCCCGGTGTCACGGGTTGAGCAGCGTGTTGGCCTGCTCGTTGGCCTTCTTCATCTCGGCCGCGGCGTCGCCGCCCTGCATGATCGCCTTCAGCGTGTTCGGCAGCACCTTCTTGGCCTGCTCGAATTCGGCCCAGCCGGCGGTCATCGGCGGGAACTTGGTGTTCGTGGCGATGTCGGTGAAGACGGCGAGCTTCGGGTCGGAGAACGACACGTCCGAGCGCATGGACGAGAAGCCGCTGTAGTCGGCCCACGCCTTGGCGTTCTTCGCGTTGTTCAGGACCTTGATGTAGTCGAACGAGACCTTCTTGTTCGCGGTGTCGCGCCAGACGGCGACGTCCGAGCCGCCCGCCATGACCGGGGCGTTGCCGCCGCTCTTGGCCGGGATCGGGAAGACGGCCCACTTGTCGGCGTTGTCGGGCGCGATCTCCTTGAGCTGCTTCAGCGCCCAGCTGCCGTCGAAGTACATGCCCAGCTTGCCGAGCGCGAAGTCGCGCTGCGGGCCCTCCAGCTCGTTCTTGCCGACGTACTTACCGGAGTCGTCCAGGCTCGCGTAGAACTCGGCGGCCTCGACCGCCTGCGGCTGGTCGAGCTTGCCGGTCCACTTCTCGCCCTCCTGGGCCGCGACCTCGCCGCCGTTGCCCCAGACGAAGCTGATGATCGCGTTGGTGTGGTCGCTCGCGACGCCGATGCCGGGGACGTCCTTCTCCTCCTCGACCTTCTTGGCGGCGGCGGACAGCTCGGCCCAGTTCTTGGGCACGGCGATGTCGAGCTCCTCGAACCAGTCCTGGCGGTACCAGACGCCCCGGACGCCGCCGTACCACGGCACCGCGTAGGTCTTGCCGTCCGCCTGGTCGTTCCCGAGCGCGGTCTTGTTGAGGGTCTTGGCGTCGGCCCAGTCGCCGAACAGGTCGCTGATGTCCGCGAGGTTGCCCTGCTCGATGTGGGACTGGACGTCGGTGTTGCCGAGCTCGGTGACGTCCGGGCCCTCGCCGCTCGCGGCGGCCTTCTGGAACTGGGTGGCGACCTGCGGCCACGGGACGTACTTGATCTTGACGTCGGTGTCGGGATGGGTCTTCTTGAACTCGGTCTCGACGCCGTCCAGGAACTTCGTCTGCTCGGGCGTGCCCTCGCCCATCATCCAGACCTCGAGCTCGGCGGGGACCTCGTCGCTCCCGCCGTCGCCGTCGCCGCCGCCGCAGGCCGATGCGGCCAGGGCGATCACGGCCGCCGCGGCCGCCATCTTGATGTACTTCACTGGGGGGATCCTTTCCGGCATCGCCTCGCGCGGCCTTGTGGCCTGCGGTGTGAGCCGGGCACCCGGACCCTTTAAGGTCCGGTCATGCCCCGCTCGCAGTCGCATGGTTCGCGGGCGCCCTGCTCGCCGCTCGGCGCTCTGCGCGCGTCCACCGGTCCCGGGTAGGGGCCGGTCGGCGCTTGCGCGTAAACTAACAAGAAACTTTCCTAAACAAAACCGCCCGTTAGCGGATTGAGACATCGAGGGGTGCCAAGCATGGCCAGACGCCCGGGAACGCCGCGGCTGCTGCGTGAGCTGAACGACCGCGCGGCGCTGGACCTGCTCGTGGAGCAGGGGCCGCTGACCCGCGCGCAGATCGGCGAGCACACCGGGCTGTCGAAGGTCACCGCCTCCCAACTGCTGTCCAGGCTCGAGGAGCGGGGGCTGGTGGCGGTGGTCGGGGAGCAGGCCGGGGGGCGCGGCCCGAACGCCGCCCTGTATGCCGTGGTGCCGTCGAGCGCCTACGTCGCGGGCCTCGAAGTGGGGCCGTCCAGCGTCACCGCGGGCGTCGCCGACATCACCGGCCGGATGGTCGCCCAGGTTACCGTCGACCCGAACGGAGCGGACGATCCGGTCAAAACCGTACATAGTGCCGTAGTGAAGGCGTGCCGGTCGGCGAAGGTGGCTCTCGGACGGCTGAGCGCGTTCGTCATCGGCACCCCCGGCGTCGTCGACCCCCGCTCCGGCGACGTCCAGTTCTCCTTCGACCTGCCGTCGTGGCACGAGGGCGTCCTCGCGGGGCTGCGCACCGACCTGCGCCGCCCGGTGACGATCGAGAACGACGTCAACCTCGCCGCGCTGGCCGAGCGCGCGTACGGCGCCGCGCGCGACGCGGACGACTTCGCGCTCATGTGGTTCGACCGCGGCATGGGCCTGTCGGTGATGCTGGGCGGGCGGCTGCACCGCGGCCGCTCCGGCGGCGCGGGCGAGATCGGCTACCTGCCCGTCCCGGGCGTGCCGCTCCCGCTCGGCGCGGCGCGCCGCCTGGAGGGCGAGGGCGTCACCGAGTCGACCACCTGGGGCAAGGCGGCCCTCGCCGGCGGCTACGGGTCGCTCGTCGGGGCGGACGCGGTGCGGGCGCTCGCCCACGAGCACGGGATCACCGAGCCGACCGCCCTGGAGTGCGTGCGCGCCGCCGTCGCCGACGAGGAGCGCGGCGGGCGGTTCCTGGACGAGCTGGCCGTCCGCATCTCCTACGGCGTCACGTCGGTGAACATCGTGCTCGACCCCGGTCTGGTCGTGCTGTCCGGGTACCTCGGGCAGGCGGGCGGCGCGCCGCTGGCCGCCCGCATCGAGCGGGCGGTGGGCCGGCTGAGCCCGACCCGCCCCACGGTCGCGGTGACCGAGGTGGAGGGCAACCCGGTGCTGCGCGGCGCGGTGCACGCGGCCCTGGAGCAGGCGCGCGACGACGTGTTCTCCGCCGAGACCGAAGACTGAGCGCGTGCCGCGCCGGCCCCGGAGACGCCGACGCCCCCGCCGACCGTCGTGGGTTCTAGTGATCCCCGCAACACCCTGATCTTCAGGGAGTTGCGGGGATCATGGATTTTGAGGACCTGAAGGCAAGGTTCTTCGAGGCGCTGGACCGGGAGAACGGCAGTATCTCGGGGGCTG